>CAMOQM010000078.1 GCA_946622925.1 uncultured Caryophanales bacterium
GAAAAGTAATAATTTAGTAGTTTTTAAGTATATGAATAAACCCGATGAGGCCGAGATAATTTACGAAAAAGTGGTAGCGGACCCAAAAAGCTTAAAATCACTTAATAGATCCGAGTTAGACCTGCTTTGTTTGCGCCTTCGTGACAAGATAATCGAAGCTTGTAGCGAATATGGGGGCCACCTTTCCCCAAACCTTGGTGACGTCGAGCTGATTGTGGCCTTGCATCGCTTCTTTGATTTCCCTAACGACAAATTGATCTTTGATGTCGGGCATCAGGCCTATGCGCATAAACTTCTTTCCGGGAGAAGCCTCGATCATCTTGGCGAAGAAGGCAAGACCGCTTGCTTCCAAAAGATTTCCGAATCGCCTTATGATCCCTTTGATGCCGGGCATTCCTCGACCTCCTTATCGGCCGCAAGCGCCTTTGCTCTAGTTAGAGACGAAAAGAACGAAAATCACGATGTCATCGCCTTTATCGGGGATGCATCCATCGCCAATGGGCTAGCTTTTGAGGCTTTAAACTATATCGGGGACAGTCCCAACAAAGTCATCGTCATCCTTAACGATAACGACATGTCCATTTCTAAGCCAAGTGGGGCGATTGGAAATCTCTTCCGTGGTATATCGACTGGCAAGAACTATAACCGCAACAAGGAAGCCATCGACCGTTTCTTCAATAAAACCGGGTTTGGTAGGTGGATTCTTCGCGGCGCGTCTAGAATTAAAAACGCTTTGAAGCGCCACCTTGTCCCCAAGACCTTATTCGATAACTTTGGGCTTAACTACATCGGCCCAATCAACGGCCATGACTTCAAAGAAATCGAAAAAGCCCTTATAAGGGCTAAGCGTTCCGATAAATCGGTCGTAATCCACGCTAGAACCATCAAAGGCAAAGGCTATCCTTATGCCGAAAACGATAAAACCGGTTATTGGCATGGCACTTCGCCCTTCCATATTGGAACCGGCCAGCCTAAATCCACCCACCCTGGGTTTATCTCTTGGAGCCATTTCTTCTCGGATTTGACCTTCCAAGCTTTGGCCAATCATAAAGACGCTAAGTTAATTACCCCGGCAACCCTAAAAGGCAGTGGACTAGAGAAAGTATTCGGGGCTTATCCGGATAGATGCTTTGATTTCGGCATAGCCGAAGAACATGCAATCACCTTTTCGGGCGCTTTAGCCGTCCAAGGCGAACATCCCATCGTCTCCATCTATTCCACCTTCTTGCAGAGGGCTTATGATGAAATCTTCCATGACTGCGCCCGTCTTAAAGCCAATATGACGATATTAATCGACCGCGCTTCGATGTGCGGAGCCTATGGGGAGACCCACCAAGGCGTATATGACGTGGCTTATCTATCTTCTATCCCTGGCGTTACCGTGGCCATGGCTAGCGATAAGGCCATTGCCAAAGCCTTATATGAACAAAGTTTCGATAACCACGGCGTTTTCGCTATCCGCTATCCCCGTGAACTGGTGGATGAACGCACCGAACCTCCCGAGGTTGAACTCCATTACCTTAGATTCCGTTATGAAGGCAATTCCAAATCCCACAAATTAGCTGTTGTGGCGGTGGGGCCAAAGGAAAAGGAATTGCTTGGCCTTCTTAAGAAGACTTATCTAGATTGCGAAGTTATCGATCCGGTCTATCTATGTCCTTTACAAGCCGACAATTTGCTCCCCTTACTCCGCTACGAACAAATCTTAATTTATGATGCTTATTCGACGGAGACGGGTTTTGCCCGTAACTTAAAAGCCGGTTTGGCCGATATGGGCTATAAAGGCAAAATAACGACCAGGGCCATCCCCAATGAATTCATTCCCCAGAATAGCTACGATAAGCAAGTCAAACAGTTTGGCTTAGCCCCCGCCCAAATCGTTAGCCTCATCAAAGAACTCCTTGGCGAAGATCTTTGATCTTAATCCCTTTACTATCTAGACTTTTATTAACATAATAATGACATGGCCATTATCATGCATGTCGATTTAAACGCCTTCTTCGCCGCGGCTGAGGTTTTACGTGACCCTTCCTTAAAGGGTAAGCCCATCGCCATTGGCCATGCTGGAAGAAGCGGCATAGTCTCGACGGCCTCTTATGAAGCCAGGGCTTATGGGGTTCATTCTGGTCAACCGACCTTCCAAGCCCTTAAGGCCTGCCCTAACCTTATTTTGGTCGATCATCATTTCGATTATTACCATATGCTTTCCAATTCCTTTTTCTCAAAGATCAAGGAAGTCTCGCCTTTGGTGGAAATGGCCTCTATCGATGAAGCCTTCGTCGATATGACCAAACCGTTGAGTCAGGAAAAAGACCCCATCGCCTTTTGCCGAAATCTCCAATTCTCGCTTAAGGAAGAACTAGGACTAGGTTGCTCAATGGGGATAGCGCCCACCAAATGGCTCGCCAAGATGGCTAGCGACCTAAAGAAGCCGATGGGACTAACCATTATTAGGAAAAAAGATATACCTTCCGTTATTTACCCTCTCCCCATCGAATCATTTTGGGGAATCGGTAAGAAAAGCGCCCCAAGATTACGTGAATTAGGCATCTCTACTATTGGGGATTTTGCTAAGAAAGCTAATGCTGACGACCCCGCCCTTATGGAATTAATGGGCAAATTCTTCTATACCGCCAAAAGCTGGGTCAATGGCGGTGGCTCCAACCAAATCGAATTAGAAGCCCCTGACCCTAAATCAATCGGGGTTTCGACGACCTTAGGACACGATTGCCAAGGCTTTGCCGAAGTCTATTCATCCTTACGTTCGGTGGCCGATGAATTATCATTACGGGCCAAAAGGGAAAGAAAAGAAGGCTATGGGGTAACCCTCCAAGTCAAGGATACCCAATTCCGCCTTCATAGCAAACGGGGCACCTTAGTCCATTCTTCTAATGATGCCGATACCCTTTTCGAAGAGGCTAGACGCCTTTACGAAGCCTATTTCAATGATATGGAAGTCCGTTTGGTGGGCATAACTTTAGAAAAGCTAGTCGATCCTAAGAAAGAAGAAGTCCAGATGTCGCTTTGGAATTACCAAGAATATGAGAAGATGGATAAAACCAAATTATTAATCGAGGAATTCAATCGGAGATTAGATAGCCCTTCCCTCATGCGTCTATCCGAGGTGGCTAAGAAATGAATATTCAAGAAGCCATCGATAATTATTTAAAGGTCCTCGCGGTGGAAAAGGGATTAGCCCTAACTACCATCGATGATTATGCAAGCGATTTGGCTTTGTTTTGCTCTCTTTTCCCAGATAAGAAGGATACATCCGACCTAACCCAATATGACCTAACCGATTTTGCCATCGCCCAAGATGATGAGAATCGGGCGGCTTCGACGGTCGCTAGAAGGCTTAGTTGCCTCTATCGTTTCTTTGCCTATCTTTCCCAAGAAGGCTTAATGGAAGCTCCGCCTGATCATCCAGTTAGGCCTAAGGTCCCAAAAAGGCTACCGACTACCTTAAGTTTTGAAGAAGTCGAAGCCTTATTAGAGCAGCCTAGTCTAGAAAGTGAATCGGGGGCTAGAGATAAGGCTATGCTAGAAACGATGTATGCTTGTGGTCTCCGCGTTTCGGAGTTACTTGCCTTAAAGCTATCCGATATCAATGTCCAAAACCGGATATTAACGGTCGCTAGAGGCAAAGGAGCCAAGGAAAGGAAAGTCCCGATCACTTCTTTTGCTTTAGAATATCTAACCCGTTATGTCCAATCCTTCCGTAAATACAATAAAGGAGCGAAACGGAGTGAGGTTTTCCTTAACCTAAGAGGTGAGCCTTTATCGCGCGTCTATTTCTTTCAGCAAATTAGAAGATACGCGACTGCAGCCGGTATAGATAAAACCATCTCCCCCCATACCTTACGTCATTGCTTTGCCACCCATCTTCTCGAAGGTGGGGCCGAACTGAGAGTAGTGTCCGAAATGCTAGGCCATGTCCATCTTTCCACGACCCAAATCTATACCCATGTCTCGACTAGGCGCATTGCCGAGGCTTATGATAACTACGCCAACCGAAAATAGTGTATAATCCCCTGTTTCCTAAAAGGAGGTAAACCATGGATTACCGTAAATTCAAAAGAATCTTCCTCATCATCGCTGATTCCGCCGGTATTGGAGAAGAACCCGACGCCGCCGATTTCGATGACGTTGGATCGAATACCTTCGCCCATGCCGCCGAGTCCGTCGGAGGCTTAAAAGTCCCCGTCATGGAATCATTTGGCTTAGGGCAACTCGATGACATCATGGGCGTTAAACCAGTTGAAAATCATCCTAACGCCTTCTCTTTGGCTTTAAGAGAGACCTCCAAAGGTAAAGACACCATGACCGGACACTGGGAGATGATGGGCGTTAATACCACTAAACCCTTCAAAACCTTCACCGATACCGGCTTCCCCGAAGCCCTAATCAAGGAATTAGAAGAGAAGACCGGCCATAAGATAATCGGTAACTACGCTTCTAGCGGAACCGAGATCTTAAAGGTCTTAGGCGAAGAACAAAAGCGCGATAATAGCCTAATCGTCTATACTTCCGCCGACTCCGTCTTACAAATCGCCGCCCACGAGGAGACGACTCCGTTAGAAGAACTATATAGGTGCTGTCAAATCGCTAGGGAAATCTGCTTACGCCCCGAATATAAGCTAGGCCGCGTCATCGCCCGTCCTTTCGTTGGGGAAAACGCCGCTACCTTTAAGCGGGTTACCGGCGACCGCCACGACTATGCCCTTAGCCCCTCCGTTAAGACCCATATGGATACCTTAAAGGATAACGGCTATATGGTTTCTTGCGTTGGCAAGATCAGCGACATCTTCAATATGGCGGGGGTAGTTAAAACCGTCCATACCGTTTCTAATGAAGATGGTATGGATAAAACCATCGAACAGCTTAAAAACGACGATTATACCGGATTATGTTTCGTTAACCTCG
>CAMOQM010000079.1 GCA_946622925.1 uncultured Caryophanales bacterium
GTTATCAAGAACCTTCTTTTTAAAAGGACCAATAGGTCCTTAGGCCGATTCTAAGCGAAAAAACCGATGCTTCCCCCACTTTTGCCCTTTCTTTACTAATAAAAGAAAAGCCTCGATAATAAGGTTATGGAAATTTCTATCGCCACCAAGCTAGCCCATTTGAAGGCCAATTTCTCTTTTGCTGATTCCGAGTTAGGGGAGATAACCAAGCTCTATTCCGGGGATGATTATGACCATAATGATCCCGGGGTTATCAAACTAAAGAAGATATCCGCCGAGCTATGCGAAGAATGGAATAATCTTTTTACGGGGATTAATCCCAAAAGCCATGACAATAAGCGAAAAAAAGCCCTTTTGAAACTCCTTTTCCCAGGTTTGCCATCTAATCACGGCTCGATTAGGCGCAATATGCATCTAGTCATCGGCTTAGTTGAAGTTTCACCTTATACCTTTATTAACGTTGGGGCGGATTTTGGGGAAAATACCCTGGTTAAGCTAGGCGTATGGTCGCAACTAGGTCCAAACTTCTCCGTCGATGAAAATATTAATGGCAAAGCCAAAACTATAATCGTAGAAAAAGACGCTTGGTTAGGTGGCAAAGTCAAGGTCAAAGCCGGCACCACCATAGGTGAGAATTCGGTAGTTGGGGCGGGAGCTTATGTCGATCAAGATGTCCCGAAAGCCAAATTATCATTAGGCAGACCCGCATCCGCCAAAAAAGATATCGTTAGGGAAAAGGAAATCGTCGTTAAAGAATTCTCCTTATATAACCAAGGCGAAATTGATTTAATCCACGCTCACTACAAGAAGATCGGCCATGGCCTAGGTAAGGGATTAGTTAACCGTATCTTTACGGGCAAACCTTTCTCTACCCTCTCCATTAGTCTAGGTATGCTTTATCTATATACCCATGGTCTTTGCATGAAACTGGATAACCCTAGCCTCAAGGAGAATGAGCGAGAATTAATCATCGACCAGCTTTTCCCGATCCATGGCAAAAACATCAAAATCGGCCGCCACTTCTTCTTAGATCTATGTGGGGTCGTCTCCCTTGGCGATAATGTCACCATTGGAGATAACGTCTGCCTAGGCGGATTAATCAAAATCGGAAGTAACGTAACTATCGGTTCCGGCTCTTTATTATTTTCTTCTAACCACCCCTTATCCGCGGTTGAACGCAAAGTCGGCTTCCACAAAGGGCTTGGCCTATCTATCCCTATCTATCTAACCCCCATCCAAATCGGCGATGGCGTAACCCTTGGTGAAAACGTCTGCATCGCCCCATTTGCTAATATCAAAGAGAATATAGAAGATAATATGTTGGTGCTTCAAAAAGGCACTAAGGTTGGACTTCCATGATTAGACGTATTAAAGGCAAGATAACGATTATCACCCGCCATGGCTACGTTGATTGCCTTTACTCAGTGCCAAAAGGCGGAGACACCTTTCCTCTAGTTTTCTATACCCATGGAGGTGGCTTTATAAGCGGTTCGGGATTTATGATCCAATCCTCGCCCATCCATAAGGCCGCCAAAAAACTCCCTTTCGTTTTAATCTCCCCTTCCTATACCTTAATGAAAGAAGTTGGAACTGGTTATCCTCTCCAATTCGAGCAATGCTATGACGTCCTTAAATATGTTTTAGAAAATGCCGAAACCTTCCATATCGATACCTCCAAGGTGATTCTAGCTGGAGATTCAGCAGGCGGCAATCTTTGTACCGCCTTAACCATGAAGATGGTCGAAGAGGGAATAAAAATCAAAGCCCACATGCCCCTTTATCCCATGCTTAGCGCGCTCGAGACTTCCACTAATTTCACCTCCAAAACCAGGCTTTGGAATGGCAAAAAGAATAAGTTAGCCTGGGCTAGATACCTCGCTAACATCAAAGGGGATATCCCTTATGAAGCTTCGCCATCTCTTAAAAAAGACCTTAAAGGAATGCCGCCTTGTTTTACCTATATTTCTAGAAACGAACCATTCTACGAAGAAACTCTCGACTATGTCGCTAGATTAAGGCAAGCCGGAGTCGAAGCTAGATGCGATATCTATGAAAGCCATTACCACGCTTTCGACTTGGCTTATCCCCTAACCAAAAACTCCCGCAAAGCCACCACTTCATACATTGAGGCTTTAAAAGAATTCTTAAAATAAACAAAGATTGCTTAATCTTCCCATAAGAGGGTCACTTCTTTATAATGCCCTCGGTCTATGGAATATTCGCTTTCGACCCACATGACATATAAGCGGCTTCTTCGGGCCGCCTTGCCTTGCATCTTAATGATGATCGCCGTATCCATCTATTCGGTGGTCGATGGTTTTTTCGTATCTAATTTCGCCGGCAATACCCAATTCGCCGGACTTAATCTTATCTTCCCATTAATCATGGTAATTGGCTCATTAGGTTTTATGATGGGGACCGGAGGCGCGGCTTTCGTCGCCAAAAAGTTTGGGGAAGGGAAAGTCGAAGAAGGAAATAAAGCCTTCTCCAACTGCGTATTCTTCACGATATTCCTAGGTCTAACCGTTTCTATCGTAACCTTATTCTTCTTACCCCAAATCGCCTTACTGATGGGAGCCGACGAAGCCATGCTTCCATATTGCGTCTCCTATGGCAGGATTTGTTTAATCGGCATCACCTTCTTTAATCTTCAAAACCTTTTCCAATCTTTCTTCACCGCCGCCGAAAAAAGCCGACTCGGTTTTATCGTAACCATCATCGCCGGGGTCACCAATATCGTATTCGACGCGATCTTCATCGCCGGATTGAAGATGGGCGTGGTCGGGGCGGCCCTAGGCACGGTCTTAGGCCAAGCCGTCGGAGCCATTATCCCCATTATTTATTTCGCTAGGGAAAACCCATCGCTTCTTAGACTTAGGCTCCACCGTTTCCAAGCCGGGCCGATCGTTAAGATGGCAAGTAACGGGGCCAGTGAATTCATCACTAACATTTCCGCCTCGGCAGTTTCCATTTTGCTCAATGCCGCTTTGATGGAATATTATGGGGAAAACGGGGTCTCGGCCTATGGCATTATTTGCTATGTTTGGCTTATCTTCACCGCCTGCTTCATCGGTATCAATATCGCCGTGGCGCCCCGCGTATCTTATAACCTCGGGGCCGGTAATAAAGAGGAATTAAAGTCATTATTCCGCAAATCCATGGTGATTTTGCTGTCTTTTTCGCTAATCCAGACCGCTTTAGCCGAAGCCTTGGCCGTTCCTTTATCCTATGCTTTCGCGGCTTATGATCCGGCTTTATTAGAGCTAACGATATTTGCCTTTCGCATCTATTCTTTAATCTATCTGGTACTAAGCTTCAATATGTTCGCCTCTTCCTTTTTCACGGCCTTAAATAATGGGACGGTTTCCTTTATTTTGTCCATTGCTAGACTAGGCGTAATCGAAGTCGCTTGCGTCCTAATAATGCCCTTAATCATGGGCGGGGTCGGCATTTGGTGGAGCGTCCCCATCGCCGAAGGTTTAGGGGCGATTATGAATATCTCGGTAATGTTAGCTTTTGGCAAACGTTATGGTTATTTGGGCAAGGATTGATCTTCCGCGATTTCCTTATTACCCATAATCCCAAATATCCCGGCAAGCAAAATAATAATATCGAAATTAATCGCGCCAAATACGATGGTGAGGATATGGATCCAAAGGCGATTTTTGTTTGCCCTAACGATACTAAATCCGATAAAACAAACGACTCCGGTTATCAAACATATAGAAGCATAAACAATCATTGCCACCCAAAGAATCCGCGATTCTTCGAAGGTTAGTCCACCGATAGTCGCGTTGCCAGCAAGATTGGCGATACCGGTTACCAATAAAGAAATCCCCAAGATGAAGGATATGATCGTTCCGACAACATAGAAAACCAAAGAGAATAAACGCATAGCTAGATTATAAACTAAAAGCGCCTCGTGGGCGCCTTATAGTGTTCATCTAATTTAGAACTTATGTCCGCATTCGGGGCAGAATTTGCTTCCGGGCGGGACTTCTTTGCCACAATCTGGGCAGAACTTAGGTCCGGTTTCGACCTTTTCACCACATTCGGGGCAGAATTTACTGCCGGCCGGGACTTCGTTTCCACAATTCGGGCATTTAACCGAAGTGCCATTTCCCTTCGGGGCTTTCTTTTTCATATAACGGGTTCCGCAGGTCGGGCAGAATTTGGAATTAGGATCGACGGGGGTGCCACATTCTGGGCAAACTTCATCCTCGACTACCGGGGCATTAGCCTTCCCACCGCGGGTGGTCTTGCCTTCGGATTCGCCGATTATCTTAAGGACTTCATAGAACTTAGCTTTATCGGCATGTTCGATTTCCTTTAATAGGATTTCCCTTTGCCAGGCTTTATCGTCGAGCCTTTCTAGTTCGGCGGCTAATTCCTTAGCATCGCGTTTATTTTTGATTTCTTCGGCTTTTTCGCGCCTAACGGCTTCGATTTCCTCGATATCCTCATCGTCGATGGTCATGGATTGGATGGAAAGTTGAATTAACTCAATACCATACTTTTCGGCCATGATCTTCCCGATTTCCGGAGCCACGTTTTCCGAGATTTCTAGTTTTTCTTCGTCAAGGCGATCATAGGATAAACCCTTACGGTTTATGGCTTTAGCCATCGCGGGTTCGAGATGGAAAAGGATGTTATTGATGATGCGCTTCTTGAGGTCTTCCATCTTATAGGATTTGTCGCTACCGACGATCTCAAGATAGAACTTCATGGGATCTAGCATCGCAAATTCCAATTCACCATAAGCCCTTAAGTGGCAAGGTACATCGGTATAGGAATCGCGGACCGCCATCGGCTTAGCGGTGCCCCACTTTAAAACCGAGTGGACGGTCTTCGACATGAAGATGACGTCGATGGCCACAGGGTCGGGTTTCTTATAAC
>CAMOQM010000080.1 GCA_946622925.1 uncultured Caryophanales bacterium
CAAAACTGTCTTATTCGAATAATGCTTACATTCTTTTTCTTCGGGATGGCGGATTTCTTTGACGGCTTCCAATATCATCTTCCCACCAATAAAGAGCAATAAGCCAAAGGCGATCCATGAAACCGCGGTGGCCATTATGGCTCCGGCTTTTTCTCCCCCACTAGCCCCGACTATGGCGGCGATACCTTCAATTAGCCAATAGCCTGCTAAAGGGAATAGCCCTTGGAATAAACCAAAGATAAAAGCGATGAAAAAGGTTCTTTTCTTATTTAAATCCGGAACGGTTAATCCCATCGTCACCGCTACCGAAAAGGCATCCGCGCTAAGGGCGAAGCCAAACAGGATAACTTGGATAATCGTTTCTGCGCTCATAAGCAAGCAAAAGCATAGCCTTAGATAATATAGTTAATCTATGGTAACTTTAGATTTTGGGTATTAATTAAGACAATTATTGGTCTATCCGCGTATCTCCGCGATAGATTTCGCCGATAATTCCCCCGCCAAGCATCCGCTCACCAACGTAAGCCACCCCGATTTGGCCGGAAGTCACCGCTTCCACTGGGTGAGCACTATATTCGAGTTTGATTCTATCCCCTTCGAAGGTTAAAGTTGCCTTTTGATCGGGCTGACGGTATCTAAATTTAACGCCCACTTCTATTGGGCCAGTTGGTTTTGGTCCAATCCAGTTAACGCCATCAAGATAGCAAGACGTGGATTGCAATAAATATCTTTCTTTTTCCTGGGCGACATGAAGAATGTTGTTCTTAACGTCTTTGCGGTAGACAAAATAAGCGCCTTCGTCAGCTCCTTTTACTCCACCTATTCCAAGTCCGCGGTGCTGACCGATTGTGTAATAAAGCACGCCAACATGTTTGCCAATAACTGGTCCATTTTCGCCAAGGACCACATCGCCATCTTTAGAAGGGAGATAATTGGAAAGGAATTGCTTAAAATTCCGTTCACCGATAAAGCAGATTCCGGTGGAATCCTTCTTATCCATGACGGTGTTTAGACCCAATTCATGGGCAATGCGCCGGACTTCGACTTTGTCGATATCTGCCAAAGGAAATAAGCAAGAAGCAATTTGTTCCTCGTTGATCTGAGATAAGAAATAAGATTGGTCTTTGCTCTTATCATGGGCCTTTTCCAAATAATAAAGCCCATCCTCGCCTTTGACCCGCTTGGCATAATGTCCCATCGCTATGGCGTCACAACCTTGCGACTTAGCGAATTTCCAGAAAGAATCGAACTTAATGTATTTATTGCAAAATACATCAGGATTCGGGGTCCGGCCTTTTTTGTATTCGTTAAGGAAATAGGTAAAGACGTTGTCCCAGTATTCCGCGACAAAATCGGCCCTTAATAAAGGAATCCCTAGTTTTTTGGCTACCTCAACGGCATCCCAATAATCTTTTTCCTGCGGGCATTGAGGATCGTTTAAGGTCGGGTTGCCCAAAAAATCGTTATTGGCAGTCGCATCCCAGTTACGCATGAAGCCACCTACGACTTCGTAGCCTTGTTTAATAAGCAAATAAGCGGCAACCGCGGAATCGACGCCACCGCTAAGTCCAACCATCACCTTCATGCGAATAGCTCCTTAGAATCTAGTAGGACCGTGAAAGGGCCATCGTTAACCAGGGATACTTGCATGTCGGTTTGAAACACGCCACCTTGAACGGAAGGATAGTTTTCTTTAAGAAGTTGGAAGAAATATTCGTATAAGGCACTGGCCTTGCTTGCTTCCATGGCGTTAACAAAGCTAGGACGGTTGCCTTCCTTGCAAGAAGCATAAAGAGTGAATTGGCTTACCGACATGACTTCACCGCCGACCGCCGCCAAAGATAAATTGGTTTTACCGTTTTCATCAGCGAAGATCCTAAGCTTAAGCATCTTATCGAGCATCTTCTTAACGATGGCTTCGTCATCGCCATGGGTAAAGCCCACTAATAGCAAAAAGCCTTTCCCGATTTCGGAAACCTTTTTTCCTTCGATGCTGACGGAAGAAGAAAGAACCCTTTGGACAAGAATTCGCATTAATCGATAACCTCGTGGATAATCGGCGGCCTTGCTACAAAGTCAGGGGATAAAACAAAGCAGTCGTGTATGTCTTTATAGATAGCTTGGCGATCCTCTTTGTCGGTATGGCAATAGCAGAGAATATCGCCCTTATTTACTTTATCACCGACTTTTTTGTTAAGAACTATACCTGCGGACATTACAATTGTATCGTCCATCTTCTCACGCCCGGCTCCAAGCTTCATTGCGCCAACCCCAATACCAAGGGAATCTATATGGCGAACATAGCCTTCGGATTCGGAGTAAATAGGTTCGATATATTTAGCTAGCGGGAATTTAGATGGATCATCGATATAAGTTGGGTCACCATTTTGAGCTTCTATTAGTTGACGCAGCTTGGCTAGACCGCTTCCGTCTTCAATGGCTTTCTCAATCATTGCCCGCCCTACTATTACATCCGGGGCAAGTTTGGCCTGAGTGAGCATCGTTGCACCCGCGCCAATGCAAAGTTCCACAAAATCACGGGGTCCATTCCCTTTTAGGGTATCGATTGCCTCTTTTACTTCTAAAGCATTGCCAACGGCCAAGCCTAAAGGTTGGTCCATATCGGTTAATATCGCTCTAGTATCTCTTCCTAGCAATTTGCCGATCTTAACCATTTCTTTGGCAAGTTCTCTGGCCCGTTCTTTTGTCTTCATGAAGGCTCCGGAACCAAACTTTACGTCTAACAAAATGGCATTTGAACCTGAAGCAAGCTTCTTCGACATAATCGAAGAGGCGATCAAGGGAATGGATTCAACCGTCGCGGTAACATCGCGAAGGGCATATAGTTTCTTATCCGCCGGATCGATTTGAGCAGTCTGACCAACGATGGCGATTCCGATATCGTTAACTTGCTTTACAAACTCCTCGCTAGTGCGCAAGATGCGAACACCCGGAATTGACTCTAATTTATCTAACGTTCCGCCGGTATGGCCTAATCCCCTACCCGACATCTTCGCGACCTTACCACCGCAAGCGGCGACCAAAGGCCCAACGGCTAAAGAGGTTTTATCCCCAACCCCACCGGTAGAGTGCTTGTCCACTTTGATGCCTTCGATTCCGGACAAATCTATCATGTCTCCGGAATGCATCATGGCATCGGTAAGATAGGAGGTTTCTTCCTCGTTCATGCCTTTGAAATAAACGGCCATCGTAAAAGCCGAAGCTTGGTAATCGGGGATATCCCCTTTTACATAACCATCGATGAAGAATTGGATTTCTTCTTTGGTGAGAGGGTGGCCATCCCTCTTCTTTTCAATAATATCAACCATTCTCATGGCTATTATTGTAAAACAATAGGCAAGTCTTTGACATTGGAATTTCCCTTTTTTACAATGTGCCCGATGGATTTATTGCAATCGCTCCAGCTTTACTTGCCCAAAGAAGAAGTTAACGCCCTCAAAGACGCCTTATTTTTACCACCGGTTCATGGCTTAGTCCTCAATACTTCAAAATTAAGCGAAAAAGACCTTTTGGCCCTTTATCCAAACCTCAAGAAGATGGACGATCACCCTCTTGGATACCGTTATGACGCTAACGAATATCCGCTTGGTAAGTCTTTGCCTTTTGATCTTGGAGCCTTTTACATCACTGATCCAAGCGCCAGTTTGGTATCTTCCTTTCTTAGTCCCGTCAAAAACGCCAGGGTGCTTGATATGTGCGCCGCTCCAGGAGGCAAGTCTATCGGGCTTTCTTTGCTTAGGCCGGACGTTACCATCTTAAGCAACGACATTTCCTATCCTAGAGCCAAGGAACTATCTGGCAACGTCGAAAGGATGGGACTATCTAATATAGCGGTTACGTGTGCTGATTTTTCCTCTTATTACCATAAATTCAATGAGTATTTTGACGCGATTATACTAGATGCCCCATGCTCTGGCTCAGCCATGTTTAGAAAGAATCAAATGGCTCAGGATTTATGGTCCGTTGATAAAGTCAATAAATGTGCCGCGATCCAAACCAATTTACTCGAAATGGCCTATTCCATGCTCAAAAAAGGCGGTAGGATAATTTACTCGACCTGTTCTTTTTCGAAAGAAGAAGACCTAGATCAAATCAATGGTTTGCTTCTTAAACACCAGGATATGAAGATGCTTCAATTGCCTGATAACCCCGGCTATTTCCGCCATCCCGATTTACCTGAGGCCATTTTCCTATTCCCCCATCGTTATCAAGGCGAAGGCCAATTCATTGCCTTATTAGAAAAAGAAGGCTCGTTATCGCTGGTTCAGTCACGCAACAATCCAGCCCCAAAGAGACTTCCGATTGATATTTCCCCTTATGGCCTAGATGGTTTTGATTTTCTTGGAAAAGATGGAAGCCTCTATGCCATAAATAATCATTTGGATATAAATGGGCTGCCATTGCTGCGTTATGGAGTCAAAGTCGGCGAAGACGTCAAACCGGATTTCGCCTTAGCCAGAAGCCTATCCGCCGAAAAATGCCTGCCACTAGATAAGAAGACGGCTCACGATTATCTTTATGGCCTAACTTTCCCCTCCAAAGAAAAAGACGGGTATTATCCCGTTGCCTATAATGGCATGTCCCTAGGCTTTATCAAAGTCAGCCAAGGAACGGCTAAAAACCATTACCCAAAAGGCCTACGGCATGATTATAGAGAGCTCTTATGAGCCTTTAACGTAGCAGCTAATGGCCAAACTTGCGATAACAATTTCGCTAGCGGCGATTACCAAACAAGAGATAAAGAACTCGATATTTCCCCAAATCGCGATGAAGGGAACGCAAGCCCCTAACATTAAGGCGCCTAGCCCAATGCAAACGATCGAAAAGACGAAAGCGGAATAAGGCTTTTTTATTTCATGGGTAATCCAATAGAT
>CAMOQM010000081.1 GCA_946622925.1 uncultured Caryophanales bacterium
AGATAGGTAACCGCGAATTTGCTACCTCCGGCGGAGTCCTTGAATACATCGTATTCATAGGAACCGCTGTTCATGAGGGTCAAGACATACCTAGCGGCATCATAGGCCTCTTGGGTATAGGTTGGGTCATAAGATCCACTACTGGTGGCTTTCGAACCCGGGATAAGCTGTAAGGAAGGATTTTCTTTCTTGGTGTCGCTAGGTTCATACCAAACGGCATTATCGTTGGAGGCGTTTTGGATCATGATGATCTTTTCGCCGATGTTCTTATTCTGGGTGGCGTCTTTATAGGATTCAGGAGCTAAGGTCGAACGGTTGGACCAAACGACGATATTGGTGTAGACGGCTTGGGTCTCTTTATCATCTTCAGCCGGGATGGTGGTATGGTTAACGCAATAATTGATCAAATCCTTAAAGGCAGTCTTATATTCGTCGCCGCTTTGTAAAGGAACGACGACGACCGGGACCTTATAGCCTTGCATATCGATATCTTCGATCCTGGCGGTTTGGCCATCGATTAAGGAAGACCATTTCTCGTTATAAGCGTAGTCATCGTAGGAGTTATCGGTAGCGTCGAAGGAGAAATCCCCGCCATTGAAGGTCAATATCTTTTCGATATAGGTCATCATGGTGTCGGAGTTATTGGAGGCACGTAAGCTTACCGCGACGGTGGAATCGCCTTGGGTTTCGACTTTATAACCGGAAACGCCCCAAGCATCCAAGCGGGTGCGCATGGTATCGGCGATATATTCGATTGGGGTCTTGGCGGAAGCATCGGCAACATAAAGGGAATTGTCGATGAAAGTATATTTACCGCCATCGGTGTTAGCGTAGTTACCATTTTCGCTAGCTTCGTCATAAGTCGCAGCCCGGAAATATAAAGTGGAGCCATCGGCATAACCTAAATCACCATCCATATTCATAATGGTGGGAACGGTAGCTAATCCGGCCCCGAGGATCAGGGCACTGGTTAAGGCGATATACGAGATGAATCGGCGCATTTGTGAGCCTCCTAACAAGTGAGAATTATAAAATAATTCCACTGACGCTTTAAAATCATACTCTTTCAAAGCCACCCTTTCAACGCGCAAATGCGCACGTAAGGAAATATTATGGAATATCGAGGCTTTTTGAGTTTAGAAAAGGGTATTTTGATAGGACTTTTTAAGGTGCTTAAAAGCTTTGTCGGTGGCGATTCTGCCGCGCGGCGTCCTATTGACCATGCCTATCATAACTAGATATGGCTCATAGACATCTTCGAGGTTACCGATTTCCTCACCGATAGCTGAAGCAATCGGTTCAAGGCCGACCGGTCCGCCATGGAAACGTTCAATCAAAGTGTTTAGATAACGGATATCGATGTCGTCTAATCCGAGCTCGTCGATCTTTAAAGCCGCTAAGGCATTGGTGGCGACTTCTAAATCGATGCTATCTTTTTCGTAGAATGTGGCGAAATCACGGATACGTTTAAATAATCTATTGGCAAGTCTCGGCGTTCCCCTGCTTCTTTTAGCGATGGCTTTGGCGGCATCTTTGGTTATCGGGGTTTTGAATACGCCTGAGGTGCGCAAAACAATTTGTTCTAGTTCAGCAACCGAGTAGTAATCGATTTTCATGGAAATGCCAAACCTGGCCCTTAAAGGAGAGGAAAGGTCGCCTGCCCTAGTAGTAGCCCCTACTAAGGTAAATGGAGGTAAGGGTAAGGAAATGGCATGCGAGGTTCCGCCGTTATTGACCATGATGGATAAGGTGAAATCTTCCATGGCTCCATAAAGGACTTCCTCAACAATGCGGGGGAGACGATGGATTTCATCGATAAATAGGACATCCCCGGCTTCTAGTTCAGATAAGATCGCGGCTAAATCGCCGGTTTTTTCAATGGATGGGCCATTAACGATACGAATATGACCGCCTAATTCATTAGCGATAACGAAGGCCATCGTAGTCTTGCCTAGTCCAGGCGGGCCATATAACAAAACGTGGTCTAAGGGCTCTTTTCTTTTTTTCGCCGCGCCTAAAAAGACGGCGAGGTTATCCTTCATTTCGGTTTGGCCCACATATTCTTTAAGGGTCAAAGGGCGAAGGGAGATTTCGCTTTCTTTTTCTTCTTGCGAAGGAGTAGGTTCAAGTAGTCTTTCCTTAGCCATTTTCTTTAGTTCTTCTTTAGTTTACGTAGGGCCGTCCTTAATAAGGTATCCCTATCGATATTAGGCTCATTGATGGAGGCTAAGGCGGTATCGATATCTTTGACTTTAAAGCCTAAAGTCTTTAAGGCCGCCTTCACTTCATCATAGAGCTCAGGATTAGCAGGTTTGCCTTTTTCATCGATGGCTAACTTGCCTTTTAGATCAAGGATGATCTGACTAGCGGCTTTAGGACCGATGGAAGGTAGCTTCTTTAAATAAGAAGTAGTGCTAGATTCAATCGCGGCGAATAGTTCATCGGGTGTGGTCTTGCTTAAGGCGGTCAAAGCGGTCTTAGGTCCAATGCCTTTAACCGAAAGCAAAGATAAGAAAGCGTCCTTTTCTATCTTGGTGGTAAAGCCCACTAGATAATGGTCATCTTGGGTCAATACTTCATGGGTATAGAGCTTGCTCTCTTGGCCTTTAGCAAATTCAAAAGGACGGGAAACGAAAACTTCATAAGCGATATCGCCTAAATCGATGGCGACCGTCTCTTTGTTAACTTCTTCGATGATACCTTTTAATGAATAGATCATGTTTCTAATAAAGGAGTAAGAAGGCTAGAACCACCCCGAGAATAACAAACGCCGAGAGAAGCGAGATAACTAAGGGTGAGGAAAAGCCTTTTTTATCGTCCATGGGGAGATTATAAACTAGAGTTTTGGATTATTGAATAAATTCAAATGTGAAATCGCAAAGTTGGACGGTATCGCCATCCACCGCGCCTTTTTCAAGTAAGGCTTCGTCGATTCCAATCCGGTTTAAATAAGCGATTAAACGGGATACGCCTTGATCGCTAGAAAGGTTATATAAGCCATATTCCTTAGTGACTTTTTCACCGGTGATAACGAAGAGATGATCCTTTGGATGGAGGATAACGAACTCTCTTTCTTTATCGTCTTTATGGGCATCATAGACTTTCATTCCGCCCACTTCATCACTTTCTTCTATATAGATGGGGAACGGCTCGGTCTTGGAGATTAACTCATAGGCTTTCTTCATTAACGGAGTGATTCCCTCTTCGGTTAAGGCGCTTAATCCGATTACTTTAAAACCGAGCTTCTTCTCAAATTCGGCTTTACGTTCTTCCGCCCCATCGGCGTCCATTTTAGAGGCCACCACAATCTGGGGACGTTCTTCTAATTTAGCCCCATAGAGCCTAAGTTCATCTTGGATAGCAGTATAGGCTTCATAGGGATCACGTTCGCCATCCATCGAAACCATATGGATTAGTACCCTACATCTTTCGATGTGCCGTAAGAAGGCGATGCCTAACCCCTTACCTTCATGGGCCCCTTCGATAAGTCCCGGCATATCCGCCAAGACGAATTGGGCTCCTAAATCAGGAAGAGTAACTACGCCTAGATTAGGTTCTAGAGTTGTAAAAGGGTAATCGGCCGTAGCGACCGAGGCTTTGGAAACGATATTCAATAACGTTGATTTACCAACCGAAGGGAAACCAACCAAGGCGGCATCGGCGAGTAATTTAAGCTCGAGGATAATTCTTTTCTTTTCGCCTGGATGGCCATTTTCAGCTACTCTAGGAACGCGGAGCCTGCTCGACTTAAAGGCGGCATTCCCCCTTCCGCCACGGCCTCCTTTTGCTACGCAAAGGATGTCGCCATCATGAGAGAGATCGCCTAAGAAGCGATTGCCTTCTTCTTCATATACGACGGTGCCAACGGGAACTTCAAAAGTCACATCGGCGGCATTATGGCCGAATTGGAGTTTCTTATCGCCCTTCTCGCCATCTTCGGCAGCTAGTAATCTAGAATGGCGATAGGCTAGTAAGGTATTGACATTGCTTTTAGCGATAAGGAAGACGCTTCCTCCCCTACCTCCGTTGCCTCCATCAGGTCCGCCCTTGGGGACGTTCTTTTCGCGGTGAAAGGATAAGGCTCCATCTCCGCCTTTACCGGAACGTACTTCGACGATAGCGCGGTCTATTAGCATAGTGCCTCCCTTTCTTCCTTATTGAGGATATAGTTTATTTTATTCTTTTTTATCCGTTTTAGGTCCTTATAGAAATTCCTAGATGTCCTAGATACCCCTTTAACGGAACTATCTTCGGCATCATCGGTCCAGGTACATGGATATTCTTTGACCTTAAAACCATTTAGGCTAAGGAAATATAGATATTCCACATCAAAGGCAAAGCCATTGATGATTTGCTTAGAGGCCATAACCTTAGCAACCTTGGTCCTAAAGCATTTAAAGCCGCATTGCGTGTCTTTTATTCCTTTTAGGTGGAATTTCATCTTAACGACCATTCTAGCGCCTAGATGGGTGATTCTACGCATTAGAGGCTGCTTCTTAGCGTACTTAGATCCTTTAACGTCCCTAGAAGCTATCATGGCATCTACTTTGCCGAAGTCTTCTTTGAATAAATCAAAGACATGGATATCTGTAGCGTTATCAGCATCGAAGAATAAAACATAATCGGAATCGCAACTTGATATCCCTTTTTTAATCGCATTCCCTTTGCCTTTTAATCCATCATCATCTAGAAGATGAACATGGCCAGGGAATTCCTCATTGCGTAAGATATTCCATTCTTCTTCATTAGAGCCATCGGCGACTATTAATACATCATAGGTAATCCCTAATGAATCAAAGTAAGGCAAAAACACATTCCTTAAGTTAGGAAGGAAGGTTTTAGATTGGTTTTTGTCAGGAATGATAACGCTTA
>CAMOQM010000082.1 GCA_946622925.1 uncultured Caryophanales bacterium
TTCGATTACCTACCGCATCCATTTCACCAAGACCGAGGACTATGAATACGTTAAGGACCATATCCAGATCGCCGAAGTGGTGGAAGCCATTCCCAGCCGCAAGATATTGGGACTAAAGACAAAGAAAGACGATTATGCCGAGTTCTTTGGCTTCCTTAGGCAATTCTCCATTCGGGAATTCGAGGAAAAGCCCTTTACTTTGGAAGATTATTTCATGTCCTTCTATAAAGAAGAAAAGACCTTCGGTGGTCTAACGGGGGTAAAGCAATGAGCAAAGCCACGATAGATTACCTAAATTCCTTACCCGATGAGAAGATCGCCATCGATATTAAAGGCCTAACCAAAGATTATGGTAAAGGCAGAGGACTCTTCGATATTTCCTTGCGTGTGCCTTTAGGCTGCACTTTTGGTTATTGCGGCACCAATGGAGCCGGCAAAACCACGACCCTTCGTCACATCATGGGTTTTGTTAAACCCGACAAAGGAACCATCAAGGTTCTAGGCTTAGATCCGCGTAAAGACGGAGCCGAAATCAAGAAAAGCATCGGCTATTTGCCCGGGGAAATCGCCTTCCCCACCTTAAATACTGGAAGTGATTTCATCGCCTCTCAGGCTTCCTTGATCGGATTAACCGATATGAGCAAGGCCGAAAGTATCATCAATCGGTTGCAATTAGATCCGACCGCCAATTTGAAGCGGATGTCGAAAGGCATGAAACAAAAGACGGCCTTAGTCACCGCCTTCATGCATTCGCCTAACCTTATCTTGTTAGATGAACCAACCACCGGGCTTGACCCCTTAATGCGTGAGGCTTTCATCGAAATAATCGAAGAAGAAAAGGCTAGGGGCGCCACCATCTTGATGTCGAACCATATGTTCGATGAACTCGAAGAAACCTGCGATTACGTCGCCTTTATCCAAGAAGGCAAGATAATCGACGTGGTCTCGATGGAAGAAATCCATAGCCGTCCGTACCGTGAATACTTCATCGCCTATCTTGACGAAGGCGCCTACCAAGAAGCCTTCAAGGAAGGATTTGAGGTCATGGGACGTTATGAAGAACGTAATGGCATCATGATCAAGGTCGATTTGGAAAAAACCCAGGAATTCTTAGCCGAATTAGGCAAGTTCCGCCTAAAAAGCGTTAACGAAATCCGTTACACATTAGAACGTTACTTTATGGAAACATTTGGAGGAAACATCAATGGAAGCGACTCTCAGGAATGAAAAGAAAGTAAAACCTAATTCTTTCTTCTCCCGGCCTTTGTTCATGCAGGCCTTAAAGGCCAACTGGCCCTTATGGGTGGCTTTAACCGTTGGGGCCGCCGGCGTCTTCTTCGTCATTAACATCGTCATCAATTCCCGCGATATCTTCTCTACCATCGATATGGGAAAAGTCACTAACTACGTCACCGCCGAAGGGATGGACTGGTTATCGATCCTTGGGTTATTGGAACAGATGGGCTTTAAGCTGTCGCGTATCCAGGTCATGTCGCAGCTCGATATCAATGGCGTCATCTCGGATTTGGTCTACCGTATCGCCGGCGTCTTGCTACCGATGGTTTATGTAATGATCACCTGCCATTCCTTGGTGGCGGCCCAGGTCGGAAGCGGTTCTTTGGCCTACGTTTTATCTACTCCAACCAGCCGTAAAACCGTGGTTAGGACCAATTACCTTTATATCTTAGCGGCCCTTTTAGCGATGTATGTGGCCATCACCTTGGCCGCGATGGGTAGCGAATCCATCGCCGGATTAATCAGAATGCAGGCCCGTGGTGGAACCTCGAATATGATCCCACTACGTACTTTGATGTATTGCGTGGCTTCCTTCCTTTCGATGTTTGCCTTAACCGGCATTTGCTATGGGGCCAGCTGCTTCTTCAATAAGCCCACCTATAGCCTTATCGTCGGTGGGGGTGTCTGCATCCTTTCCTTCCTTGGCTGTATCTTAGGCTTATTCGGAAACAAGGTCTTCGTCGCCGCTGGTTTAGGCGTTGAGTCGATGTATGTCTTCAACTATTTCTCTATCTTCACCCTTATCGATACCGACTCCATCGGAGCCTTTGCTAAGCATGCGGTTGGCCAAGACGTCGATCCTTCTTATGCCTGGGGATATGAATTCTTAGCCATGTTCCTTATCGGCGTGGTCTTTGCCTTCATCGGAGGCCTCCGCTTCACCAAAAAGGATTTGCCATTATGATTACTCTAAAGAAAGCCATTTTGCTCCCACTATCCTCTTTTGCCCTAATTTCTTGCGCCTTCCAATTTAGTAATGATCCGGGAGCGGCTAAAAGCAAATTGGAAGAAAACGGCTATACGGTCAAGCTATATACCCAAGAGGAATACGAAAAGCTTGAAACCGCGGAAACCTTCGATGCGGATTTAACTTTGACGTATCACTTAACCGCCTTTAACGAAGCGGAAAAGAATTACCTCTTCGCCTGGTATTTTACTAGCATCGAAAGCGCCGAATTCTGGAACACTTTCAACTCGGTTAGCTTTAGTGAACTCAATACCTATGGCGATGGCGTCAGATTCACTTCTGGCCAATCCAATAACGTGGTTTGGACCGGCACCAATGATGCGGCTAAGTTAGCGGGTTACACCTTCTTCTAAACAAAATAGGATAGCCGTGACTTGATAGTCGCGGTTTTCTTTATTTCCCTCTATATTCCTTTAATAGGAATCTAGCGTATAATTCTCCTTAATGGAAAGCAAGGTCAAAGGAAACATAGGGGGTAAAATCAGAGCCTTTTTCGTTTCCGCATATACCGGCAAGTGGCGTTTTCTTAGCATTGGGATAACCGCCATTATCTTGCTTTATGTTCTCTATTTCGCCTTTATCTACAAAAGACAACCTTGGAGTGGTGGCAAAGATGTTTATTGGCAAGACGCCAGAATTATCGCCTTCCACGTCATTATGGGAGTAGCCCTTGCTGGGTTATTAGCTTTGGGAGTCGTCTATTTTGCCAAAGGCAAATTAACTTTGCGGAAGGCCGCGGTCATTATCGCCATAATGGCGGCTATCTTCATTTCCATATATGGATTATCCACCCCGATATTCGACTGCGGAGTGGAGTGGAACCAACACGATTTGTATTATGGCTCGATCTCTTCTCGTTATACGATGGAGGATGGTGTAACTGATGGAGGCGGTGGCCATTTCGGTTTGATCATGACCATCTTCCGTTATAACCGTTACCCCGAAATCATCAAAAACGAGCAAGGGGTTTATGATTTTGATTTCTCCGCGGTTTTAGAACGTTATCAGCCTAAGACCTTCTATTTCCTTTCCGCCTATTTCATGCGTTTTAATTCTTTGTTTATCCACGCTGGGGATGACATAGTGACCATCAGCGGTTCGAAGCTATATGGACTTACCAATAACGAATGGGCGTTATTCGAATCCCTTCGTATCATGCTTACCGCGATCCAAATCGCCCAGCTATATTTCGTCTATAAGATATTCGTCCGTCTTCATATGCATGGCAAAGGACTACTAATCGCCTTTGCCTTAGTGGGATTTAACCCGATGTGGTGCTTTTTCGCCAACTGGGCCAATAACGACGGCATTTCCGCTTGCTTAGCCATTATTGGGCTTTATTATGCGATTTGCTATCTGCAGGATAAAAAGACTTACCAAGCCGCCTTATCCGCCGCGGGAGTGGGCTTATCTATGTCTTGCAAATTAGGCGGGGCTCTTATTGCTATCGTCATCGCCCCGATGCTTATCTTTGGCTTTATTAGGGCGATTAAAGAATCCAAAGATGCCCCAAAGGGGCAACTACCTCCTTGGGGTAAATCCTTATTGCAACTAGGGCTATTTGCTATCATCGTCTTCCCATTAGGACTAGGCTGGCCCTTATATAACTATTTCCGGTTTGGTCAGGAAATCCTATTCTTCTCGCCAGTAAACAATTCTTCCTTGCATATCGTTAACGATTCCTTCTTTGAACGTTTCATCCTTTTCCCCAATTACGATAATTTCAAATTTATTTGGGTCTACCATTCTAATCGAGATGCTGCTTCTGGATTTATCCAAGATACTTCGTTACCGACGGCCTTAATGAAGACTTCCCTGTATGGGGAATATGGCTTTGGTTTATCCACCATCCAATGTCTCTTGCTTTATCATTCTTCCTTCGCTTTGATCCTAGCGATGATGATTGCTTGGCCTTATCGCTTTATTCGTTTCTTGTTGTCTAAGAATAAAGTGGTGGACCCGTTACGTATCTTCGTTTTTGCCGCCATCATCGTGGTCTTCTATGGTTGGGCCGTCTATTTCGTTAATTCCAATCCCGACACTTGCAACGAAGATATGCGTTACATTGCTCCTATAATCTTGGCTTTGTCTGGGCTAGTGGGTACGACCTTCACTTATTTCGAAGAGCATGAAACCGTGCCCTTAGTCTCTAACATTGGCAAGGTCACCATAATCACTTTAGCCACGATCTTTTCCATAATGGCTTGTATCACTTATTTGACCATAAGCCCTTGGTATGTCCGTCTCTAAGACGGCCTATTCGTTATAAACGAAAGAGCAAAGGCGCAAACTACTTATTCTAGGTATCGTTTTTTCTTGCATTATAAGTTACTTTTAAGGATAATATCATTCGCGTCAAGGACGGCATGGACCATTGGTGTAGCGGCCTAACATGCTTCCCTGTCACGGAAGAGATCACGAGTTCGAATCTCGTATGGTCCGCCAACTTGACGTAGTGTGGCCCGGTAGCTCAGCTGGTAGCAGCAACGGACTGAAAATCCGTGTGTCGCCGGTTCGATCCCGGCCTGGGCCACCATTTTATTTGGCTGAGTAGCCCAGTTGGTTAGAGCAACCGGCTCATACCCGGTATGTCGAGGG
>CAMOQM010000083.1 GCA_946622925.1 uncultured Caryophanales bacterium
GAAACATCTGCCGCATTTAAGACATTTATCGCGTAAGAAGCGGGGCAAGATGACGTCGTCGCGTCTAATGTTTTCGATATCAACGACGCGACTGGTCGCGGCCCCTCTAAGTTCATTTACCGATTTATAGCCACGGTTACCTAAGAAGAAGGCTAACCCTTCGGTTAAGTCTTCGATGATGCGGTAACCATATTCCATGACGGCGGTGGTGACTTGTAATGAACTGGCGCCTAATGAAATAAACGCCAAGGCGTCTTCATGGGTATAGATGCCGCCCATCGCGGATAGATGCATGCCTTTTAAATTGGGGTTATGGGATAACTCGGATACGAAGCGTAAGGCAATGGGCTTAACCGCGGCCCCGGATAAGCCACCGACGGCAATCTTAGCATCGGCCAAACCATTACGGAGGGTTTGGAAGACATTTAAATCAGTTAGCGACTTTATGGTATTAATCGCTGCTATGCCATCGGCCCCGCCCCTTTTAGCGGCTTCGGCGGCCGGGGACATGGTCATGACGTTAGGGGTTAGCTTGGCTAAGACGGGGATATGGACCGCGTTTTTAACGACCCTAGTATAACGTTCGACCAGTTCGGGGATTTGCCCAACGTCGCTGCCGGTATGGCCTTCGACCATATTGGGGCAAGAGAAGTTAAGCTCAAGTCCATCGGCCCCGGCTTTCTCGGCATCGATGGCTAAGCGTTCCCATTCTTCGTCGTTTCTACCCATGATGGAGGCCAGGATATACTTGGTGGGGAATTCTTTCTTTAATTGCCTGAATATCTCAAAGTTCTCCGCGGGGGAATGGTCGGATAATTGCTCAATGTTCTTAAAGGCTTGGAAAGAGCCATCTAGGTTCTTCATGGCCGAGAAGCGGGGTGAGGCTTCGTGGATATCGACATAGGAGATGGTCTTAAAGGAGGCCCCGGCCCAACCCATGGCAAAGGCATTGGCGATCATCTCATAGTTAGAGGCGACGACCGAAGAACTTAATAAGAAGGGGTTTTCGAGTTTAAAGCCACATAGATCGGTGGTTAGATCGGCTTTCTTCTCAGGGATGGGATTAGCCATCTTCCCTTTATAGCAGGAAGATAGGATCTTCTTGATTTTGAAGTCATCTTCCAATAGACAAGCCTTCTCACAAGGGGCATCGCAGTTTAAGCAGGAATCATCTAATCCATAGATAGCCCCTTCGTAGTTATGGAAGCGAAGCGACCTTATCCTTTTGCCGGGATTGACCTTATGGGGGCAAGCTTGGCTACAGGGCGCTGAAACGCAGACCATGCAGGGAATGAGGTCTTTGGAAGATAGATTGGTCTTACTCATAGTGGACTCCTTATAGGGGTAGTATGGGTCGAAGTTATCTATATTATAGATGAAGCGAGGCGAGTATTGTTAAGGGGATTGCTAAGAGGGGGGGTGACTAGTCAATCCTGAGGAATTCTATGACCTTAAGGCCATCGGGGATTATCTAACCTCGGCTTATTCTCCGACCGAACTATAAATCCAATATTGGCTCGCCTCTTCATTCCTATGGGCGGGCTTTTCTTTTTGGGAGGGCAATAAAAAATGCTAGAGGTGGCTATCTAGCATTATTCCTTAGGGTTTTGGAGCCTTGGCGTTATCGTTAATTATTCTTACCTTAGGTAACTTTTCTTTATCCTTCTTTCCTTCTTCGGAGTTTTGGTATTCTTCTTTTTGCTTTTCTACGGCATCGTAGAGGTCTTTGGGGACGGTGTATTCCTTACCTTCTTCATCAACGAAGGTTACCCATTTCTTCTTTTCTGGCATATTGATAGGCTCTCCTGTTGCTGCGTAATCATTTTATGGCTAGATGGGGGATTGTAAAGGCGAGATGGTTACGCTGGCAATCGCCTTCTTGACCTTAAGAGTATCCAAAAAATAATCATCATTTGATGTACTGGTAACCTTTAAGTAGGCACACCGGTCTCTTTTATGAGACGAGCATATCAATAATTAGTAACATCACATTGGGCTTGCTCGATTTCCTGGACGGGCTCTTTTTGGCAGCAATCCTTAAAAGAGTCATTTTGAGATTATAAGATGCAGAAAATGACTAACGGACGGCAATTAGATATATAGGCAAAGTAGTTTTGTCTTGGTCATAGGAAATGTTTTTAATGCCAAATACATATCTATTCATTTTCAGTTGCGGATATTTCTCTTTACAGTGGTCCAGCGAACTGGTGGTGTAATTCTTTGAACTCTTGATTTCGAAGGCGTTTACTTTAAAAGCGCTCTTGGTAACGAGGTCAAGCTCATAAGTTTTGACCTTGTTGGTTTTTGGTTCGATTAAGTTGTATTTATGGTAAAAGATGGGATAACCCAAAGTTACCAATTGCTGAACGGCAATAGATTCAAAAACCGATCCCATATTCATCGCTTTTTTGCCCTGGATTATTTTGAAATAAACATCATTCATCTTCTCGCCGGAAATCGTAATTAGCTTGGCTAGCAATAGGCCGGTATCGCAAAAATATAGTTTGAATTTGTCCGGTTCGAGGTTTAGTGCAATTGGCGATTCCAAAGATGATATAGAGTTAACTTTGTTGACTATTTTAAAATCGCATAAATCACTTAAGGATTTTTCGATTTGATAATATCTTTTTTTGTCTTTGGTGCTTTTGATTAAAAACCTCCGACTGGCTTTGGCCAATTGGGAAGGTATTGAATCAAATATGGGACCGCACAGTGTGCCGTATTTATTGTCGTGTTTGCGCAAATCATCCCTATATAGTTTTAATATATCCAATTTTTCCTCGTGAGCCAGTTTAAATGAGTTGGTCTGTAAGAATATCGCGAGCACTTTTGGCATTCCCCCGATAACCATATAGGTACGGAATTTCGCCAAGTATTGTTGATGGATGCCTTGCTCAATTTTACTATGGCTCGAGATGATGTCCCTAAATAGGCCAAATGCACCGTTTTCCTCGACTGCCCAAAGATACTCTTCAAAATCCATAGGGAACATTTCGATTCGTTTTTCTTCGGATGGGATCATGATTCCCTGAACGTTTTCTTTAATCGAAATCAGAGAGCCGGTTTCAATATAGTAAAAGCGGCCATCCTTTACGAAATCTTTAATGGCCTCCCTTGCTTTGGGACAGAATTGAACTTCATCAAAGATGATTAATCCGCCTTCTTTTAAAACCTTGTTTTGCGACAGAAAGAATTTGCGGAAAAAGTCATTTAGGTCCTTTACGTTATTGAACAAAGCTTTGACATCGTCGGATTCTTTTCTAAAATCCACCATGATGTAGTTTCCTGGGAATTCATTTTTGGCAAATTCCTCGACGATGGTAGACTTGCCAATACGGCGGGCCCCTTCTATTAATAAGGCGGAATTATGAATTGGGGATCTCTTCCATTCTGCGATCTTATCGTAGATTTTACGCTTGAATATTAATTCGTTTTCCATGTATTAATAATAATACAAAGGCCAGAAAAATAAAGATACAATTGCACAAACTCAAAAGTATTTTTGGCCGAAATCTGCACAAACTCAAAAGTAATTTTGCCCAAAATCTGCACAAACTCAAAAGTAAATTGAAATAACGAACTCATAAATAATAGCGGTTGGGTTTGCTAACTACGTTGTTACTAACTACGTGGTTACTAAAAGTTACAAGTGTCACTCTCTTAGACAATTTATCGCAAAGCAGCTACCTTATCAACGATAAGAAAAGCGTCTAGAATATTACTCATCAATCATTATGAAGAAAGCCAAGCAAGAAATATCCGAAGCCTCTCTGAAGGCTTATATAGATAACGAAGCCGACGCGAATCGGAAGATGAGCTACGCTAACGCGATAGCTTCGGGCGTTGCCTTGATCCTTTGGATATGCTACCTAGTGAATTTCTTCTCCGTCCCTAGGGTTATGTTCCCCGTCGTGGCGGTTTTATTCCCCGTGGCAGCATTGCTTTTGATTATCCCTTTGTTCTTCCTTAAATCGGAGAAGATCAGGGAACCTTGGTTTAAATATTTCTTACTCTTCTCCTTTTTGCTAGTGGTGGCCGCGATTAACGTCACCATCCCCAAACACGGGGTCTTAGGTTGGGCCCTAGCCATCGTCATGGCCAACCATTACTACAATCCTAAGCTCGCCCTTAAGGTATTCATCGTTACTTTAGTTAGCATGCTTCTTTGTTTGTATCTAGGCATGTTCTTTGGGGAATATGATCCTTTGTTACTTGGCTTAGGCGTAGTGGTGGATGGTAAGCCCAATACCGTCAATACCCCCGAGGAACGTTTGGCTTTGATCAATGAACTAATGGCTGAGGGCAACAACCGTTATATCAAGGTCTTTACCATGTACTATATGCCTAGGGCCGGGGTTATATCCTTATTGTTCATTATTTCTAATTCCCTTAACCGTCGGACTTCCAAGTTACTACAAGAGGAAATCAAGATCCATGGCGAGCAGGAAAAGGACAAGGCCGAACTTAATGTCGCTAAGAATATCCAGTTAAGCACCTTACCAACCGAGGAATTAGAAGATGGCAATACCGAGGTTTTAGGCGAGCTTAATGCCGCTAAGGAAGTCGGGGGCGACCTCTATGATTATTTAGATATCGATGAGAACCATGTGGCGATTCTAATTGGCGACGCTTCGGGCAAAGGGATTCCCGCGGCGATGTTCATGATGAAGACCATTACTTCTTTTAGGGATTTCGCCACGGCGGGAAAAAGCCCAGCCGAGATATTAGGCGATATCAATGCCTCTATCCATAAAGGCAATAAGGCCACGATGTTCGTCACCGTGTTCTTAGCCATATTAGATAAACGTAATGGTAAGTTGGTGTACGCTAACGCGGGACATA
>CAMOQM010000084.1 GCA_946622925.1 uncultured Caryophanales bacterium
ATAAAGGCGTCGATGGCTTTAGGCTTGATGCCGCGGCTTGGATTTATGGCGGAAACGGTTGGAAGATAGATTCAGCTAACTACACCAAAACCAAGAAGTGGTGGAAGGAATTCGCCGATGATATGTATAGCCATAAGGCCGGAACCTACCTAATTGGCGAAGTCTACACCGATCTCCAGTATTCCGAAGAGTTCTATGAAACCGGCATCGAAGCCTTTACCTTCTCTGGCAACGCCTGGGCTAAGGAGGCGATCGAAAGGAAGAACGGAGAACGTCTTTCCAAAGAACTAGCCGCCCATCAACAGAAAGTCAGGGAACGCAATCCTAATGGTATCGAGGCTAACTTCATCTCCAACCACGACACGGGTAGATATGCCATGTCGCCGGGCGGAAATAAGGAACAGCTAATGTTTGCCAATGCCTATAACGCCTTGGCACCTGGAGATTCCTATATCTATTATGGTGATGAACTAGGCCTTAAAGGTAGTGGCGGCCAATGGGCAGACCATTCATATCGCACCCCAATGCCGTTTAATTCCGGCAAGACGAACGGCAACAACTATTGCGGCCAAAACCTTTCTTCCTCAACCCTTTCTGGTAAGACCGCGGATGGCGATAAGAATGATTCCTCTTCCTTATATAACCATCTCGCTAAGGCCATCAAATATAAGAACGAGCACCTCGGTCTATATAATGGCACCGCGAGCATATATAACACCTCCAATTCTGCCGTCGGCGGGTTGAAGATGGATGGGGAAGAAGGCGACTATCTTGTTGTGTTCAACGCTTCCGATGCTGAGCAAACCATTACCCTTGAAGAAGGGGCGAAGCTAGGCATCGATCTTTCCACTAATGGACAAGTTAGCCTAGATGGAACTAGCCTAACGATTCCTAAACTTTCCATCGCTGTCTTTGAGTTATAAAGATACGACTTGATTACGGGTCAGAAATGGCCCGTTTTTCTATTGTTATTACTTGCTAAGAGTTTTAGCTTGTGTAGGCGGCAACTTGATAAATATAAACGCTACATACTAACTTATATATTGTTTTGTTTGGCGTATTTATCGTCTAGATTAAGTAGCCTTCTATTGCAAATAGGGGCTCCCTGGCGAATAATAATAAAGCGTTAGAGGTTAGCCTAGTGAAACTAAGACACGCCGCCAAAATCCTTTATCTCATCGGTGCCATAATTTCGATTGTTGGGGCCATTGCTTTGTTTATCGCCGGAATTGCTTCGTTTAGTGTCGCAAATGACCCACAGGCAATGGAACAGATCTATGCCGATAATGATTTCTCGATCACTTACGAAAGATTTGTCCGGGTCATGACCACCTTATCGGTTTATATCTTGCTTTATGGTGGCCTTTATATCGTGGATATCGTTATGGGCTTTGTTGGATTCTCCATTAACCGCGATGACAAAAACCCGTTGGTCTTCAATTCCATCTGCGTGGTTCTAGGCACGATAAGTATGATGCCCTTAATATTACTTGGCGGTATATTCGGGGTGGTAAGTCGCACCGAAAAACCAGCAATTAAAGAAGACGGTCATTAATCGGCCGTCTTTTCAATTAAGGCCACTTCTTCTTTAAGCTTAGCCCCGTCTTTCTTTAGGTAGTGGAAGGAAGCGATTAGATCGCATACTGCGGCCATCCCCCAGGTAACCGGGAAGAGGGCATAAAGCCAAGTGATTGAATGGAAGAAGGGGACATAGACGAATAAGGTCTTAAGGTAGACGATCCTAAAGACGGTGCAGGTAAGAAGGGTTACCACCATTGGGAAGGTTGAATGCTTTAAGCCCCGTAACGTTCCGGCGGAAACGTTCATTATCGAATTAAGGAAATAGAAAGAGGCCATAACCATTAACCGTTCCATCCCGGCATCTTGGGAAGTGGGGTCATTGACGAAGAGGTTTAATAAGGGCCGCCCGGCTATTAGGATGATGGTAAAGGCGCCCAAATAATAGATTAGTCCCCAAGCGTGTCCGAAGAAGAAAACCTTACGTAGGTTTTCGTTTTTCTTAGCCCCGACGTTTTGGGCAATAAAGCTCATGGTGGCCATGCCGATGGCGTCAACGCCCGCGAAAAGGTAAGATTCGACGTTTCCAGCCGCGATGGCCCCATTTTCGAGTAAATCCCCGGCCGAGGAGGAATCGATGGTGTAGAGGGCGCTTTGAATGAAAACGTTAGGAAGGGAGAAGAAGAATCCCTGTAAACCGGCGGGCACCCCGATTTTAAGGATCTCTAGGAGCGTCGTCCCATCGATCCTAAGTTGGCTTAGGCGCAGTTTGACAAAGGAATCCTTTTTCTTGATGAAGGTAAGGGTGGCGAGTATCACCGAAATGGCTTCGGAGATGATAGTGGCATAGGCAACCCCGGCCACGCTCATCTTAAAGGCGAAGACGAATAATATGTCGAAGCCAACGTTAAATACACCAGCTACGAAAAGGATTAGGAAAGGGGAACGGGAATCGCCTTGGGCCCGAAGCATCTGGGCTAAGTAGTTATAGACCATTAGGAAAGGTAAGCCGCAGAAATAGATCCGAAGATAGGTGGTGGCGTTAGCGATAAGGTGTTCGCTGGTGCCCATTGCCCTAAGTAGCAAAGGGGAAACAAAGAAGCCGACTAATCCGACGGCGATGCCTGAGAATATGGCAAATAGGAAGGAAGTATGGAGGACTTTGCTACCCTTTATATCGTCATTAGCCCCTTTAGAGGAAGCTAGCATTACGTTTGAACCTAATGCGATATTGTTAAACAAAACGATAATCAGGTTGATTAGGGCTCCGTTAGCGGATATGGAAGCCGCCGCATCGTCGCAATCCCCGAATCTGACCGAGATTAAATCGACGGTGGTGTAGAGGAGCTGCATCATGCTAGCTAAAGCTAGAGGCAAGGCAAAAAGCATGATCTTACCAAAGAGATTCCCCTTGGTCATATCCATGTTGCCGAGTTTGGCGAATACCGATTTACCTTCCATGCAAATCAAGATTCTAATCTTGAAAATAAGATTTAGAAAGTAATTTGCCCATTTGCCTTATTTTTTCCGTATAAGTTATTGGAGGTAATGTTAGTGGAAGAAGAACCATTACGGATCGGCAAGATCAAAAAGAAAGTGGAAAGGACTTTGGGTTTTTCCTTTCCCGGGGACCGTTCCTTATTAGTTAGCCAAACTTATTTAGATGAGTTAGCTAGAAGAAAGCCAGATGCCTATTTGGCCTACATTGAGGAGGCTTCCTCGATAGTTAGTGACCCAGATTTCGTATCTTTTGAGATAGAAAAAGAAACCCTGACCTATTATCGGACTTATTTCGATAAGGACTTCGTGGCGGTGGGGGTTACCTTTATCCCGATGGGCGTACCTAAGCAATGGAACCTAGTCAGCCTAAAGAAAAACCCCTTTGTCGAAGGGGAAGTTAAGCGGGTCAAAGAAATTAAGCCTAAAAAGGATTGATCTCATTACCAAAACGATATTTGCCCGAGAGGAGATTATTTAAGAAGATGAAGAGGACATTGACCCCATAGACGAGAAGGAAGGTCAAGATGGCCCAACCGACGAAGGGACCCCAAGCCGGTTCAAGGTAAGGATAAGGATACATCGAGCCATTAGGCAAGACGGCATTAGGCCAAATCAGACTTCTAAAGCCGCAGAAAATGACATAGAAGATCGGGTAGATCATCGCCGAGAAGGCCGAATACCAACGGACGGTTCCTTTGATGTCGAATAAGAGCCATTCTAAAACCGGCAAAGCCAAGAAGAAGGCATGGAAGATTATCGAATCTAGGCTTGAAGGGGCCGCCCCGGCGGGTAAGGTATAGACGAAATAGCCGACGTTAGAGATAAAGCAAAAGGAGACGATCATTAGCGATATTGGCATGACCGGTCCGGCGGCGATGCCATGGATTCCACGCCTAAGGTCAATCGCGTTAAAGATGATGACGAAGGTCAAGATGACCATGTAGATGATGGCGCATTCGGTTTCGAATTGGAGCAAATAGGCCCACGCCGGTCCATTAAGCAAATAAAAATAGGCAACCACGAAAAGTCCGACCAATATGGTTATCCTACCAAGTAAAGCGATGAGACGATTCCTAATTACCACGAGGATATGATACACCTTCTTGCCCTTGTGGTGGATAAACTAACTGCTTACAATTTTCCCGATGTTAACTTTCTATTTCGAAGATAAGTGTTTCCCCGGCCACGAAGTGACCCACGTTAGGAAGATCGCCAGGGCGATTTGTTTGGATAAGCAAGGCAAGATTTGCTTATTAAGGGTTCACCGTAACGATATCTTCGGCGATCAAATCTATTATGAAACCCCGGGCGGGGGAGTTGATGAAGGGGAAAACTACGAAGAAGCGGTGGTCAGAGAATGCGAAGAAGAGCTTGGGGTGGAAGTGGAAATAATTTCTCCTATTTGCCATGTTAGCGACTTTTACCTTCTAATCGGACGTCAAAACGAAGGCAGTTATTATCTAGTCAAACAAGTTTGCGACAAGGCCATCCATCATGAATCCGCGGGGGACGACTTGATAACCGACATCCTCCACCTCTCAATCGATGAGGCGATTGCCTTAATGGAAAGCCAGCCTGACGATGGAGCCGCGGGATTAGTCAAACAACGGGAACTACCGGTTCTTTACTTAGCCAAAAAAAGGCTTGGCTAGCCTTTGATTGTATCGAGTTTGCTTTTTAGGGGGCCGGTCCATTTATAGCCGGACATAAATTCCCCATAATAATCGCCTTTGCCGTTTTTAAGGTATTCCCAATAATCGGAAGTGGCATTACTAGTTTCGATTTTGCAACAGGCATGGCCAAACTTAACT
>CAMOQM010000085.1 GCA_946622925.1 uncultured Caryophanales bacterium
GGATTGGGTCTCCAGTAACGGGGGCTACCGAAGTCTGGGCGGAGGAAGAAGAGGATGGCCCTCCGCAAGCGGTAAGTGTTACGAATCCAATGGATAAGATAATAGGAACAGGACGTTTCATACTGGTTACCTCTTATTAAATTATAAAATGCCTAGCCTAATAAAATAGACAAAGATTATTCATCATCATCACGGTCGCCATAAGCTTCCATAAATTCTTCTGAAGTCTTCTCACGATACCAATCGGCGACTTCGGAATCCGGGTGGTTCTCAATATAACGTTTACGGGCGTCATCGCTTTTAAATAAGATTGATTTCTTTTCATCGACGACGATGGATCTAGCCACGATATCATGGATGCCTTGTCCGGTTCCGCTTAAAGCCACGGTAATGAATAAAAGCGTCATCAAAATCTGAGTGCCAAATATGGCTATCCAGTAGTTTTGAACTAATAACATGGCATAACAAATGGTGATTATGGCATAGCGTAGGGCCAATTGGCTCTTTTTGACTGGCAATCCGCTTTCTTCCACTACCGCTAATCCAAGAAGAAGTTTGCCGATGGTTTTTCCTTTAGGGAAGAGCAACGGGATAATAAAATTGAAAAGTATTGGAGAGGCAATGACTGCCGGAATATAAGCTTGCCATTGTTTGGTTGAAATGGCCGCGTCAAATGCGTCAACGTATTTTTGGGCCATAAGATGCTCGTAGGCATCATCGTAAAAGCCGGTTTTATCGGTGTCGTTATGCCAATAAACCAATAACACGGAAGCAGGTATGGATTTGCCATACTCGGTTAACTCCGGTTTTTTGGAATAATCCGGATTGCCTTGTTCGTCTTTAACGTTTTGATAATAGGCCGTGGATGAAAAGAATGTATCACTTACCCATTTCCCGACCTGCTGCGGATCGTTTCTATCTCCCTCAAAAGTTGGCAAAACGTCCTTTGTTTTTGAAGAAGTTAAATCCTTAACGTTAAACTCCAGCTCCTGATGGGCCGGCAAATAATGGGAAGCATAATACCAAACCCTATTTGAATAATCTTCGACGGCCCCGGCCGCCCCAAGCTTTTCGCTTAAAGACAATTTTCCCCAACTCTTTTCCCGGCTATCGGTCAAACGAGAAGAAACAAGGAAATTGTCCTTTTCGGCGACGGTGGCATCATAACCAACCGCGGGAAACATCACGTTACGTGAGAAAAGGAAATAAACGGAAACGATACCAAGGATAATGACGATAATATCGATTAGGTAAGCGAAAAACCTCTTGCCATAGCCGGCTTGAACTACGTTAGGTGGTACATCAATGGGTCTTGCCATATGGGCATATAGTATGGCGCGGCTTGCCTAAATGCAATGGAAAAACCTTAGTTTTTACTTTTTCGCCCAATAAAGAAAAAGCGATGGGATTAACCGCCGCTACTGGATGTCCTTATCCTTTTTCTTACGTTTGAAGAGATTCCTGAATATCCGCTTGAAGTTTTCTCTGATCTTTTGACGGTTAAGTTTATTCGCGGCCTTCCTCTCTTGCCTTCTTCTTTCTTTTCTTTCTTTGTTTTCGGCGATGATGTCATCGGCCTTATCGGACAATTTGCCTTTGACCCTAGCGACGTAAACATCTTCTTCCTCTACTCGGATAGTGCCTTCGCTACGATCGGCCCAACGTTCGGTCATATCCGAGAAGGTTTGCCAGGGGTTAGAAACCTTTTGGGCCATGTTAACGATCCCGCTGCTAGCGATATCGGCTTCCACCGCCACGGAAAGGTAATCCCCATAACGCCCGCCTAGATAAATAATGAAATCAATTAAGAGGTTAATAAGGATCAAGACGGTCGAAAGAACGGTCAATATCAAGGCCAGTTCGCTTCCCCCATATCTAGAAAGGACATAGAAGGCATAGGTCACGGCCGCGGTTCTAGCCACGTAGTTGATAATCTTAAATACCAGCTTAGCCCGTCTCCTAATCTTGGTTTTGGCCCGTCTTTTATCCTTAGGTGCCTTTTTATCATCGGTCAAAACCAAAGACACGATATAGGCAACCAAAGTAACGACTAAGGATATCGAATACACAATGACCCTAAAAAGGTCTTGGTAATTCATGTAGATCATGGCCCCATAATAGCCCATGGTCAAAAGCTGCACGATCAAGGTAGCAAGCCTTGAGATGCCGTTGATCTCGTCTTTGATTTGGGAGATGGCGGCTCTAGTGTATCTAGTTGATATGGGGTCCTTGGGCATGATTATTTCTTTTTCTTGTTTGATTTAGTCGCGGACTTAGCCACGTTCTTTAAAGCTTTCCTTGCGGCTTTCTTGGATTTCCCTTTGCCTTTGGTGGCCACGATGATAAGAATGACTAGGATTATCACTACCCCAGCGGCGATGGCGATAATAACGGGCAAAGGTAATGGCAAATTGGAGCCGCTTCCGCTTCCACCGGAAGAAGAGGTGGATGAGCTAATGACCGGCGTGGCACTTGAAGAAGTTTCGCCACTAGAAGAGCCTCCCCCACTGCCTCCGCCATTAAGATAGACGGCATCGGTGGCTGGTGAAGCTGCACCCTTAGGAGTGGCATCCCTATTGGTGATTGTCCTATTATCTTCGGCCAATTCAACCGTACCCCAAATGGCATCGACCCATTCCGGGAAATCAATGAACGGATTGCGGTTATGGTCATAGTTACGATAGATCAAATCATTGCGATGGATTTCGTATTCGTCGACCGGGTCTAATTTATGCCAGGCAAGGAGGTCGCGAAGGATACCCATGCTGACGGCTTTGGTCGCGGTCGAATAAACGGTTTCGGTAGAATAATCATCGCTTAGGATTAAGTTAGGATTACCGGCGTCGATGGCATTATCGTCGCCAGCTAGGTTATTATATCTAGCCACCATATAGAAGCAGGCACGGGCGATATCGCCTTTATCGTCATCCTGGGGTTCGAAGACTTCGGTCGAACCGACCTGTGTAACATTCAAAGGCTTGCCACGGTAATTGCCGGCAACAACAACGGTATTGTTGATTTTATACTTAGCCCCCGCATCATCGGAGACCGTATCCATTTTGACAAACCCGTAGCTGTTATTGCTATGCGAAGAAGAGTTGACGTAAGAGTCTCCGGCGACTAAATGATGAAGGTCGCCTCTAGCGCCGGGAACCTGGATTTCGGTTCCGCCGTCTTTGCCAAATCCACGACTCTTCGCCCAGATATGCTCACGGTCGGTTCCGTTATTATCTCCATGATGGTCCCAAGCCCGTTGTCTTCCGGCTTCTACTCCACGGTTACGATAGAAAAGATGCTGATATGGATTGTTCTTCTTATCGGAATTGGTCCCATATTGATAACCGGTTATGGTGTTGGTATTGGGATCATAGGTACCATAGGTAGTAGAAGATGCCGGCGATAATTCCCAATCGCGATCGGTTATCTCATAAGCCTGCCAGATTTTACGGCCGTTATTTTCCTTGTCATAGGTGTGGTATCTTTGCCCATTCTTAAGAATTGGCTTAAGGGCCTTAAGCAGGTCCTCGCCTTGGTAATTCTTCCCATTTAACGCGGAATAATAGGAACGGATATCCGTCTCCGATACTGGATTAAGATCAATCGTGCTTGGAAGGGTATAAGTCGAATAATTAGAAGCTTCGGCTTTCACTTCCACCGCTTCGATCTTAGTAAAATTCGGGGCCGCCAAAGCCACGGCGGCAATCGGTAATAGACTTAATAGTAATAAACGCTTTTTCATACTCTAAAATTTTACGATTAGCAGCAAAGTAATGAAAGCCAAAAACTGAACAATTTCATAAGCTTAGGTCTTTGTATTTCAAACACCTAGTTTTATGTGAATGGTTGCACAAAAAAGACCGGAACCCAAACGCGGATTCCGGTCATTTTTCATTTATTAGTCAGCTAGATCGTCACGGTCATGCTTCTCAATATATTGAGATTTGATGACGCGCATCGAGGAGAGGACATCGAAGTTCTCAAGCCTAGCGGCCTCTTCTTCTTCGCTAAGTAACCCAGTACCGGCGGGGATTAACTTACCGGTAATGACGTTTTCCTTTAAGCCGTGGAGGTCATCGCGTTTGGCCTTGATGGCGGCGTCGGTGAGGACACGGGTGGTCTCCTGGAAGGAGGCGGCGGAGAGGAAGGAATCGGTCTCCAAGGCGGCTTTGGTGATGCCTAGGACAAGGGGCTGAGCCACCGCGGGGCGACGTCCTTCGAGAAGGACCTGCTTGTTTTCGGTGGTGAAGCGGTCGATAGAGACACGGGTACCCGGGAGCATCGTGGTATCGCCACCATCGATGACTACGACTTTGCGAAGCATCTGACGGATGATGATTTCAAGGTGCTTATCGGAGATGCCGATACCCTGGGCGGCATAGACCTTCTGGATTTCCTTGATGAGGTAGACTTCGAGTTTTTCGACGTCGGCCACTTCGAGTAATTTCTTCGGGTTGATGGCGCCTTCGGTGATCTTTCCGCCGTTTTCGACATAATCGCCGACTTTGACGCGGAGGTGGCTTCCGAAGGGGGTAGTATAGGTACGTTCTTCGAGGTCATTGGCGATGGTGACTTCGTCTTTGTCGCCAAGCGGATTGATTTCCTTGACCGTACCGGCGATTTCGGAGATTAAGGCCTCACCCTTGGGGTTACGGGCCTCAACGAGTTCCTGGACACGGGGTAAACCGGAAGTGATGTCGCTACCGGCCATACCACCGGTGTGGAAGACTCGCATGGTG
>CAMOQM010000086.1 GCA_946622925.1 uncultured Caryophanales bacterium
GAGCGGCTAAGCAAGGCTACCGTCTTGTTCCGCTGCTTCAAACAAGAGCCCCATACTTTGGCTTATGTCGATAAGGTAGGGGATAAAGAAGCCCCATATACCTATACCGCCGTCTTATCCGATGGCAGCGAAAAGCCAATTACCTTCGAGGATTTCTACTTAACCCCGATGGATAAATACGCTAAGAAAGCCGATCGTTTGCCTAAGGGGGCAACCGTTAAGACCATCATGAGCGAAGGCCTTCCCTTAGTTGGCAAAGACGAAGAAGGGGTGATTGAGGATGATCCCACTCCGAAAGTGGAAGAAATCGCCTCAAGCATCGAAGAAGGCGAGGTCTCTACCATTGCTTCCCCGAAGGAGGAAGAAGGGCCTATCGAAGAGAGATTCGAACAAATTTCCATCTTTGGTGATGAGTTCTAATAATTACTTTAGTAATTAGTTATCAAATTTAGTAGTTTGGTAGCAATAAATAAGTAATAATTATTTCTGACCCTTAATCATTTTACGGGAAGCTAGGGATTATCACCTTTGGCTTCCCGTTTTCTAAAAAAAGAAAACGCTAGTTATAAAGCCCCTTTTTGGCTTATCATATTTATATGAGAAAACGCCTGATTCCCTTTGCTTACGCCACTAATGTGTTTGAAGTTAGTGACGATTTTTTCAAAAAGCTCGGCATCAAAACCATTTTGTTCGACCTCGACAATACCCTTGATCCCTATACCGTTTCTTTGCCTAGTCAAAGAAGCCAGGATTTCGTAAAACGGATGAAGGATTTAGGAATAACCACGATCGTTACCTCGAATAATCGCGGCGGGCGAGTGAATACCTATTGTAAAGCCTTGGGCATTGAATGCGTTTGCTTAATGGCAAAGCCATTTAGCTTTAAAATCAAACGGTTACTGAAGGAAAGGGGCTTTGAACTAGATAAGACCATCCTTATCGGCGACCAAATCATGACCGATGTGAAAGCCGGCAATGGGGCCCATATCAAAGTCATGCTTACCGAGCCTCTTGATACCGAACATGAACCGTTTACCACGATTATCAATCGTATTTTTGATAGACCGGTCCGGAAAAAACTGATGAAAAAAGGATATCTTCGTTCTTGGAGGGAACTTCTATGAGCCAATTTAACTTTGTTAGACGCTGCCATAACTGCGGCGCCATCCTTCAAAGTGATAATCCCAATGAACCAGGCTATGTCGCCCCTGAGTATTTAGGCGATTTATCTTCTAGGGTCGTTTTCTGCGATCATTGCTATGAGGATTCGCGTTATAACTTCGCTCCCTCTTCGCCAAATGTCGATAACGATATCGTCACGATGCTCCAAGACGCCGAAGCCGCCGATGCCTTAATCGTTTTAGTGGTGGACATTTTCTCCTTTGAAAACTCCTTTATTCCCGAAGTCATCGATATAATCCAGGGTTTGCCCTTAGTCGTGGTGGCCAATAAGCGTGACCTTATGCCCAAACACCAAAATGACGAAGACCTTAAAGAATATGTGGCCCATCGTTGCCGCGTCGCCAAACTCTCTTGCACCCATGATGACGTCGTTTTATGCTCATTAACCAGCGAATCGGACGTTTCCGGCATTTGGGAGATCATCAACGCCAAAAGAAGAGCCCATGACGTTTACGTCATCGGGGCAAGGTACGCTGGTAAGACCCAACTTATCTCCTGCTTGCTACGTTCCTATGTTAATCCCACTGGGCAATCGGTAACCCGGGTCACTTATCCGGGTACCCAAATCTCGGTTCTGCAGATTCCACTTGATGTTTCTTCCTATCTCTATGATTCGCCGGGCACATCCTTATCGAATTCCAACGTCTCTAGGGTCAATAAAGCCGGCTTCAATCGCTTAGTCCCTAGCAAAGAAGTAGAGGCCAAGAAAGTCGTCATGGAAAAAGGCGACACCTTCTTTATAGGCGGTTTAGCATATGTCCAAATGGTTGAAGGCGAGAAAACCGTCTTCGATTTCTACGCTTCTAATAAAGTTGAAACCGGAAAATGCAGCAAGCCAGAAGCCGAGGCCATCTTCTTTAAGAAGCTTAACAAACAAGCTTTATTGCCCGTCCCTGAGGGAAAACTTAGCAATAGCGATTACGACGCTTACGACATCATTGTAACCGAAAACACGAGGCGTGATATCGGGATCGCCGGTTTAGGCTGGTTTAATTTCCAAGGGGCGAATCAAACGCTTCGGGTCTATGTATTGAAAGGGGTCGGCGTCTATGCGAGCCGTCCAAAGGTTGCTCCCTATGTTAAATAACCAAGAAAAAGCTTTACTCCGGAAAGCCGGCCATCAAATCGATAAGCCTTTTCTTTTAGGAAAAGGCGAAGTTGACGTTTCTTTTCTTAGCACCATTGATGCCGCACTTAAAGCCCATGAACTAGTTAAGGTCAAACTCCTTTCTAGTAGTGCTTTAAAAATACATGACGTGGCCACCGAAATCTGCGCCGCCTTAAAGGCCGAGACCGTCTTCATCGTCGGCCATACCGCTTTAATCTACCGGCCAAGCGAAAAGAGGATCTACCTTAAGTGAGTTATTCCATCGTCTTATTCCGTGACACTTTCGATCCCTTAACTAGAAGCCAACTTGTCTTCGCTAGGGCCGCTTTGTTGCGCCTTGGGGCCGATGTTATCTTTTCCCCAACCTATAAAGGGGAATGTCCGATCAACATCCGGGCCAATTTGCTTAACCAAATGGTCAAAAAGGAAAATGTCCCCGAATTTAAAGTCGACCTTTTTGAGGCCAAAGGTAAAGGCCAATATGGTATCTTCGAGTCGATTCGCCATATCAATTTGCTTTATCCTAAAGCCAAAATCTACGTTCCTCTTTCTGGAGAAGGAATGATTGAACTAGGGGCCGAGAAACTTAAGAAGCTATCCGCGATTGCCTCGATCCTATTTGTTTATGTTCCCGGCGAAAAAGTCGATGATCATCTACTAGAGATCGCTAATGCCGTGCGTTTCCCTCATGGGGCGGTTGGGGATTATCAATCCAAATTAAATCGCGACTTAAAGCAATGCGATTTGCCTCCTTATGTAAGGGAAGCTATCGAAAGCAATGACCTATATTACCTCGCCAGGATGAAGAACTATGTTTCTCCTCGGAGGTTAATCCATTGTGTTTCCGTCGCTAATTTGGCTTATGTTATTGCCTTACGGGCCAAAATCGAGAACCCCGAAGCCGCTTATATCGCCGGCATCGTCCATGACATCGCCAAAAACGTTTCCGAAGCGACTTCGCGTCGCATCTTAGCCAAATATCGGCCGGAGGTCTTAGATTTCCCAACCTGGACCTTCCATCAATTCGTCGGGCCCATCTTGGCCAAAGAAGAATTTGGAATCGATGATCCCTCAATCGCCGAAGCCATCTCTTGCCACGCCACGGGCAAAGCCCACATGATCCCCTTAGCCAAAATCCTTTATAGCGCCGACAAGATAGAACCGACCCGCGGCTTTGATTCCACCGATTTGATTCAGGCTTGCCTAAAGAATTATTACGTTGGCTTCCTTACCGTCCTTGACGCCAATAGGGAATACCTAACCAGCAAAGGCTATCTCATCGATAACCCCTTAACCAAAGAATGCTTTGAACTCTATTTAGGAGAAAAACAATAGATATGAATTCCGCCACCAAACAAAAAGACGCCATTTTATCCATTCTTGACGAGCATAAAGCCACTGATCTCGTCGACATCGAAGTTAGTGAATTTAACCCCTATGCCTCTTATGTCGTCATCGCCACCTGCCCTAACCCTCGTTCGCTAGGGGCCTTGAAGGAAATACTTGGCGAGGAATTGGCCAAAAAGGAAATCGAAGTCGAAGTCACCGATGGCGAACCTGATTCTGGTTGGGTAATCGTGGCTACCGATGAAGTAATCGTCCATCTTCTTCTAGAAGGCAATCGGCGTGAATTAAATCTCGAAGGCCTACTTGACCAGCTAGCCCATAAGATTGGTAAAGCCTAATAAAGGAAAACGTTTATTTCTTAATCGCCGAGAGCATGAGCTTAAGGCGATTTTCTTGATTGACGGCGGTGGAGGAAGCATCAAAGTCGAGCGGAGTCACGTTAAGTTCGGGACAAAGCTTCTTCAAAGGACGAACCATCCCTTTGCCGACGATATGGTTTGGCAAGCAGCCAAAAGGCTGGGCGCAGACGATATTGGTGACGCCATTTCTACCATAGGCTAACATTTCGGCCGGAATCAACCAGCCTTCGCCCATCTTAACCCCGGTGGAGATAATCTCTTCAGAGGCTTTAACGACGTCTTCAAAGTCTTCGTAGGGGAAGAAAGAAGTGCCCTTAAGCATGGAATTCATTTCCCTTGTCTTCTTTAGGTAATAACGGTAGACGAGCCTAACGATTTTGGCCTTGCCTTTGCCAATTCCATATCTTCTAGCGTCTTCTAGCATATTGAAAGCGCAGTAAAGGACGAATTCAGAAAGGGAGGGGAAAGCCACTTCGCAACCCTGTTTCACTAGGTAAGAAGCCAAGTCATTATTAGCATAAGGGGAATACTTAACGTAGATTTCCCCGACGATGGCGACCCTTGGCTTTCTTTCCTTGGGAATGTTGATGACTTTATAAGATTCCAGAATATGGGAAAGGTTCTTCTTTAGCTTTAGGAATTTGGAGGTTCCGATTTGCCGGCCTAATTCTTCTAATAGGCCATCGGTGA
>CAMOQM010000087.1 GCA_946622925.1 uncultured Caryophanales bacterium
CGTCGAAATATCCGTTATCGCGCTTAATGGAAGGGGCTTTAGCGAAAGAGAAGTCTACAATATAAGCCAAACAATCATCTGGAATCTCACGGGAATTGATTAGATTGATTCCGCCTTTAGCCTCGCCTCTAGTTTTCTTATCTTTATATACGTCTTCCAAAGTGGAAATAAGCTTCTTTTTATCTAAACCTAAATTCCCATAACGGTAAAGTTGATCTAAAAGGGATTGGACGTTTTCGTCCTCTTCTTCCGAAGCAAAACTTTCTAAGATAGCGCTAGGTTCTTCCTTTTCTAAACGCCTAAGGATTTCTTTGGCCAGAGGTAGGTCCAATAAGCGGGCCTTATCTTCGCCTACAAATGGGATATGGTAATCCGAACAAAGGAGTTTAAATTCATAGAGGCACTCGCTAGGCAAACCGACTATATAAATATCTTTCGGCTTATAACCTTGGCTAAGCTTACCCGCGATATCGTTACATAAGGCGTGAAGTTCATCATGGACGTCATCGAAAGGGAAAACCTTTATTAGATCCTTCCTAGGCGCCTCTTTGATGTCCCAGGACAAGGAAATATTGGGCAAACTTTCTAAGGCGCTAGCGATCCTAAATCCATCCACGTATCCCCTAATTAGGATGTTGCGTCCCTTGAAAAATAGGAAAGGATAGGCGTAGTTATACAAAAGCCCAGCCTGCCTTAGTTCTTTAAATAGAGGCACTAAGGAATTGAGCTTTTCGCTTTTGTAGGCCTTATCCTTCATGTGGGATAGCCCAACCAAAAGTTCCTTAGCCAAAGGATAGGAATAACCTAGTTTAACCAAATGACAAAGCGCCTCTTCATCATAGGAATAGCAAAACATCTTTTCCACTTCCTCAATGGTAAGCACATAGAATTTGGTTTTGGGGAAGGCCTTATGGTAGGCATTAAAAAACCCCTTTTCCGAAGTCGGAGCAATAATAATCGCGTTTTCGTAAAGGGGTCGGTAATCCATGTATAGATTATCTTCCTTTTCCAAGGAAGAAAGAAGTATGGCTTAACCTTTTTTCGGCTTGAAGGCGCAGGTGGCTTTGACCGCTTCGAGCCAGCCGTTATAGATTTCGTTACTTTCCTTCTTGGTCATTCTGGGTTTATAGACCTTAGAGATAACGTGGTTAGATAAGACATCGTCTTTATCTTTCCAGAATCCACAATATAGGCCGGCGAAATACCCCGCTCCTAAAGCCGTGGTTTCTAAGCAAGAAGGAAGATGGACTTCACATCCCAAAATATCGGCTTGGAATTGCATCAATAATCCGTTGGCGCTCGCCCCACCATCGACACGGAGGGAAGGAAGGCTTAAGCCCGCCTCGTTTTTCATGGCTTCGATAACGTCTTTGCTTTGGTAGGCGATGGATTCTAATCCCGCCCTGGTGATTTCATGACGTCCGGTGCCTCTGGTAAGTCCAAAGATGGCACCACGGGCATCATCATCCCACCATGGGGTTCCTAAGCCTACAAAGGCCGGAACGAAATAGACGCCATGGGAAGATTTGGTTTTATTCGCGTAATATTCGGAGTCACTGGAATCTTCGAACCATCTGGTTTGGTCGCGAAGCCACTGAACGATGGCCCCGCCGATAAAAACGGAACCTTCGAGGGCATAGGTCGTGACGCCTTTTTCCCGCCAAGCGACGGTCGTTAATAGACCTTTTTTGGAGATGATGGGCTTATCGCCGATGTTCATAAGCATGAAGCAACCGGTACCATAGGTATTCTTGGATTCGCCTTTATTGAAACAGCATTGTCCGAACAAAGCGGCTTGCTGGTCACCCGCTACGCCATAGACGTGGACGTTGCCGGAGAAAAAGCTGGCTTCGCCAAAATCGGAGGAGTTATCCCTAACCTCCGGTAACATCTTCATTGGAATGTTCCAAATATCGCAAAGCTCTTTGGTGTATTCCATTTTGAAGATATCAAAAAGCATGGTACGAGAGGCATTGGAAACATCGGTAAGATGGGACTTGCCTTCGGTTAGCTTATAGATGAGCCAAGAATCGATGGTGCCACAAAGAAGTTGCCCTTTTTCAGCCCTTTCTTGACCATTAGGGATATGGTCGAGGATATAACGGATCTTTGAGGCGGAGAAATAAGGGTTCATTCTTAAGCCGGTCCGCTCCTGGATGAAGTCGGTCTTATCTTCCCTCTCCTCACATAGATACTGGGTTTGTTTGGATTGCCAAACGATGGCATTGCAAACGGCTTTCCCGGTTTCTTTATCCCAAACGACGGTAGTTTCGCGTTGGTTGGTGATGCCAATCGCGGCGACATCGCTCATTTTGGCGCCGGAGATAACTAAAAGCTCGTTGACGACGTCGATGACGGAAATCCAAATCCTATCGGCATCCACCTCGACCCAACCGGGCTCGGGGAAAAGACAATCGACGGGGCGCTGAGCTTTAAAAACCGCCTCGCCTTGTTGGTTAATAAAAATGGCACGGGTGGAAGTTGTGCCTTGGTCAATGGCCAAGATATATTTTTTCATAAGAAAAGTATACCACCTGCATATGGAAACGGCCACATTGGATTATAGTTCCCGGAAAAGAAAAGAGAGGCGAACCTCTCTTACTTACGGCTGGAATAGAATCTTTCGATTTCTTCGACTTCCTTCATGATGGAAGAGGTTAGGACCTCAGCACCCCGAGAAGTGATTAAGAGGTCATCTTCGATCCTGACCCCAATGCCCAGTTCTTTGAAATATAAACCGGGCTCATTGGAGATGACGTTGCCTTCCACTAAGGGAAGGTCGCGGCTTCCCGGATCATGAGTGTCTAGTCCGATATGGTGGGAGACGCCATGGAAATAGTAATTCTTGATTTCATCTTTATCTTTGATTAAGCCTTTTTCTAAGCATTCGCTAGCGAGGAATTCTACCGTAAAAGACTGCAAATCCTTGATGGATAAGCCGGGTTTTGCGTAGTTTGCCACCGCTTTATTGCAGGCCAAAACTATGGAATAGATGGTCTTTTGGAGGTCGCTGAACTTTCCATTGGCAGGAACGGTACGGCTTACGTCGGCGCAATAATAGTTATGGCGTGAACCTAGGTCCATCAAGACCATATCCCCCTCCTTAATGGTGTCGACCGGGGTCGGATAATGTAAGCAGGTCGTATGGACGCCGCTAGCCAAAATGGTTGGGAAGGCGCATCCTTGGTAGCCAGAGCAATCATTGATGACATGATGGAATTCGTCGGCGATTTCATATTCTTGTTTGCCAGGGGCGATTTTCGACATCGCGGATAAGATGCCAAGGCGGGTGGCTTCGATCGCGGTCCTAAGTTCTTCAATCTCGGCTTCGGACTTAACCATGCGGAGCTTGGTGATTTCGCTATAGATATCTTTGATCTCGATGTTGCGGTAGACGGTCTCTAAGGATTTCTTATAGTCTTCGATATAGGTTCCCTCGGCCACTTTGTTTTCTCTTTCTAAATCCAAATAGACTTTGGAGATAGCCCCATAATCGCCAAAGGTTCCACTTAACGCGGAGTCGACTCTGGTGGTTAAAGCCGAATTGAGCAAAACGTTACGGATGCCAGAAGCTAACGATGCCTCTTCGATAGTCAGTTTCTTGCCATACCACTTCTCTTTGACCGGATCAAAGGGAGAAACGAGGAGATATTCTTTTTCATCGCCATCCATCTTAAATAATAAAAGGATGGAATCCTCTTGGTCGATGCCGGTTAGATAATAGAAATTGCGGTTTACTTCAAATGGATAGCTTTCGTCTGCCGAGCATTTCTTAGGATAGCCCGAGAAAAGGATGGCCATGGAATTTTCATCCATTTTGCTTAATAAGGCCTTGCGGCGGGATTGATATTCGGATACTGGAATCATTATTGTTCCTCCTCGATGATAGTTTTGATTTCTTCTTTCCCAAGGAGGCTTGGATTTAGTCCAATCTTCTGGAAAACCTCGAATAGTTTATCACTATTAACAATTGTTGTTTTAACTTTCATACCAAAATCGGTTTCAGTTAACCTAAAACCATACTTCGCCGATAACTTGGTTAGTTCTTGATAAAGGGAATAATCCACTTCCACTTCATAGCAATAGACTTGCTTTTCCTGGCCTAGCTTAGCGGAAGCAATCGCCAAATTGGCGGCTTCTAAAATAGATCTCCGTAATCTAGGTATACCTAGCTTAGTTCCACCAAAATATCTAGCCACGATAATGTAGCCGTTGATATCTTTTTCTTCTAATAAAGATAATAGGGGCCGGCCCGCGCTAGAGCCGGGTTCGCCATCATCACTTGATTTAGCGTGCCCAACTAGACGGTAAGCATAAGGATAATGGTCAGCCTTAGGATAGGTTTTCTTAAAGCTATCGTAGATTTCCTTAAAGGAGTTTTCATCGTTAAGCGGTCCCACCACCGCGACGAAAAGCGAATTCAAACACGTATATTTGCCTTCGCTAGGGGTTAGGATGACTTTAGCCATATTACGCGGTTAAGATACTAGCCACGTCGGCATAAGCAAACGGCTTATCGGTGACGCCGGCTAAGATATTGCTATTTCCAACAAAGTCATAATAGACGTTGCTGCCATTAAAGACATTGATCGC
>CAMOQM010000088.1 GCA_946622925.1 uncultured Caryophanales bacterium
ACCGATAAGTTCGCCCGGCCCCCTTCTCCTTAAATCTTCCTCGGCGATCTTAAAACCGTCTTCATAATCGACGAGGACCTGGAGTTTTTCTTTTTCCTCCTCGTCATTATCGTCATAGACCAAATAGCAAATGGAGTCTTGGCCATTCCGCCCAATCCTACCCCTAAGTTGATGGAGGGAGGAAAGTGAGAAATGGCTCGGGTCGTGGATGATCATTAAATCGGATTGTTTGACATCGATACCAACCTCAATGACCGAGGTCGCCACGATGATGGGAGTTAGTCCGCCGGCAAAAGAAGCAAGGGCCACTTCCTTATCCTCGTTATTCATTTTGCCGTGGAGCAAAACGCATTTGCCAGGATACTTCTCTTGGTATTTTAGATAGAGGGATAAGACGCTAGAATCCCCTTCTTCTCCCATCTCGATTTGAGGGGCAACCACATAAACCCGGCCATCATTATTCAAAGAATTAAGAATGGCTTTATTTATGCAAGAATCCTTCGATTTTACGATTTTGGTGGCGGTTTTGCGCTTTTTCGCAGGGAATTCGGTTAAAGTAGAAACATCTAAATCCCCATAGAAAGTCATCGATAGAGTCCGCGGAATCGGGGTGGCTGACATTAACAATAAATCGCAATTATCCCCCTTAGAAGAAAGGGTCGCCCTTTGGTTAACCCCGAACTTATGTTGCTCGTCGATAATGGCTAAACCTAGGTTAAGATAATTGACGTCTTTGGTGAATAAAGCGTGGGTCCCGATGATGAAATCGGCCTCCCCGGAAGCGATATCCTCAAGGACCTCGGAACGTTGCTTTTTAGTTAATGATCCAACTAACAATACCGTCTTAACCCCAATGTCATCGAACATGTTTTTGAGGTTCTGGAAATGTTGCTTGGCTAGGGTATCGGTTGGGGCCATTAGGGCGCTTTGCTCGCCACGAGTATAGACCGCATACATCGCTAAAGAGGCCACTAAAGTCTTACCCATGCCGACATCGCCTTGAAGCAAACGATACATCAAATGGACGTCATCTAAGTCCCTTATGATTTCCCCTAGGGCCGTCTTCTGCGATGAGGTCAAAGGATAGGGTAAAGTGGCAATGAAATCTTTGACCTTTTGACGGTCGATTTGAGGCTTGCCTTCCCTAACCAAAGTCCGGTTGGCTTTTCTAATTAATTGGTTCTTAAGTGAGAAGATAAGGGCCTCTTCATATTTAAGGGTGCGCTTAGCCTGATGCAAGCTTTCTTCATCGCTAGGGAAATGAAGTTCGTTAATCGCCTGTTCGCGGCTTATCAAACGATACTTCTTGGAAAAATAAGCCGGGACATGGTCATAGATCTTGCCTTTACATTCTTGAAGGCTCTTACCGACTAATTGCCTAAATAGGTGCTGGGCATAGTCTTTTGGAAGCGAATATATCGGGACGATGGTGTCTTCTTTGGCTATCTCACCTTTTTTAACTTGGAGCAAATTAAAGCCATGGGTCTTGCTATCGTAGGAAGCCTCCATGGTATAAAACTCATTATTAACGATCATCTTAGCTAGATAAGGACGGTTCCAGGCGATGATTGGGAAATCCATATTGGCCACCCTAAAAAGGAAGTTGGTGCGGCTGACTTTCCGAAAATGCATCGTTTTAGGCGAAGAGACGGCTTGGCCATATAAGACGACCTTTTCCTTATCAACTAAAGAATATAGGTGCTTGGGGTCAGTTAAAGTGAAATCATCGTATTTCCTTGGATAGTGGTTAATGACATCAAAGTATGAAAAAATCCCCATTTCGCCAAGAAGGAAGTTAAGTTTCTTACTTCCGGTAAGTGGCATAGTGGGGATAACTCTCCTACTTATTCGACGCCGACGAGGAAAGAATAGACCGGCTGTCCGCCATGGAGGATGGTTATTTCCACCGCTTCCCCATAACGTTCGTTAAGCTCTTCTAATAAAGAGACTTCCTCTTCTTCGGAGATATCTTGGCCGCATAATAAGGTCAATGAGGCCGACTTAGGCGAGATAAGCGAATCGCAAAGATCATAAAGGGCAGCTTTCTTATCTTTGACGCAGGAGACGATATTCTTGTCCTTCATGGCCAAATAGAAGCCCTTAGTGACGTTAACGCCCGAGATTTCGGTATCTTTGATGGCATAGGTAACCGACCCGGATTTGACCTTGCGGAGGGCGCTTTTCATGGTTTGGAAGACCTCATCGGGATCGACTTCGGGATTAAAGGCCATGGCCGAGGCGATGCCTTGGGGAATGGTCTTAGAGGGGATGACCCTAGCATTAATGTCGCTATCTTGGAGGACTTCGCAAGCTTGCGAGGCCGCCATGACGATATTGGAGTTATTGGGCAAAATGAAGACGTTCTTGCATTTGGCCTTAGCAATGGCGTTAAGGAAGTCATCGGTGGAGGGGTTCATGGTCTGGCCACCCGAGACCAAAGCCTCGGCGCCCAGTTCTTTGAAGATCTCGTCGAGTCCTTCGCCTGAGCTAACGGCGATGAAGCCGATATCCTTCTCGGCGATGAATTCGCGCGGGGCTTCCACTTCTTCTTGTTTTTCTTCGAAAGGAGCGGCGTGGTTGACCGCGTAATCGGTCGCGGTCCGACCATCGGTGATGTTGCGGTGCTCTTCCGACATATTCTCGATGGTGATGGTCACGAATTCGCCAAATTGTTGGGCATAGTTAAGCATATGTCCGGGATAGAGGGTATGGACATGGACCTTAACGATATCTTCGTCCCTAACGGTAACTAGGGATTTGCCGTGGTTTTGTAAGAACTTCTTAAAGTTACGTTCGATGAAAGGCTTCTTGCCTTCCCCACCTAGCCTAACGATGAACTGAGTGCAATAACCGTATCCTTCCTCATCTTCGGAAAGTTGGGCCCCGGCATAGGGGGAAGAGGTCGGCATCGGGGCGGGTTCGGCTTCGTTAAGACGCTCCACGAACTTGCCGCGGATGGCGGCTTCCATACCTTCTAAGATGGTGACTAAACCCGCACCGCCGCTATCGACGACGCCAACTTCCTTTAAAACGGGAAGTAGATCTGGAGTATGGGATAAGGATTCCCTGGCCTTTTCTAATAGGTAGGCCATCGCTTCCTTAACGGAAACGGATTGGTTTACATATTCGCTTAAAGCTTCACTGGATTCGCGGATAACCGTCAAAATGGTACCTTCAACCGGTTTATCGACGGCGTTATAGGCGGTTTCTTTGGCGGAAGTAAAGCAGGCGGCCAAATCGATGGCGTTTAATTTCTTTTTGCCTTCGGTGGCTCTAGCAAAGCCACGGAAGATCTGGGAAGTGATGACGCCCGAATTGCCCCTAGCGCCCATGAGCAAGCCACGGGAAAAGGAACTACATAAGCCATAAAGGTCATCATCATTGGCCCGGTTGGCGATTTCCTTGGCCCCCGAAGAGAAGGTCAAGTTCATATTCATGCCGGTATCGCCATCAGGAACGGGGAAAACGTTGAGCTGGTCGATCTCGGGATAGTGGTTATAAAGATTGTTCGCCCCGGAGAGGAACATCTCCCGCATTAAGGAAGCGTCGATATGTTTCATCGTTTGGCCTCCTTGACGTTAAGGCAATAGACATTGATCGCCGTTTTGATACCAAAGGCCTTTTCGATTTCATAGGCGATGCGCTTCTGGGCTTCCGAAAGGACTTCGGGGATACGCATATCCTCGACGCAACAAACATAGACATCGACTTCATAGCCGCTGCCGGATTTACGGACATAGATCCCCTTCGCCGAATCTTTTAGACGCAAGACTTCTTTGGCCGCGTCGATTAATCCGGCTCTAGGAACTAGTCCAACTATACCATAGCACCCGTCCACGGCATTGTTAGCCACCGTTGCAATGGCCTCTAAGGATATTCCAATGCCCCCACGAGGTGTTTTTTTATCGATTTTCATAATGTTAGTGAAATATACCTACTACGTAGGCAAGGCAATTATCGCCTATAAGCGGGAAAAATACAAACCCCTTAAATCCACTTTGGGAATTTATTTAGCCTAAGAAAGCGAATAATCCCTTCACCAAAGCGGCGTTTTTATTAAAGGCGAAGATCATGTGGTTTCCAAAAGGGGAATCGACGATTTCGGATAATGGGGAATCAAATTTGACTTCGATTTGGCTCCGGCACATGGTTGGGATATTAGGATTGTGTTTAATTTCTCCTTCTAAGGCCATAATATCGGATAAATCGGGAGAAATCTTAAAGCAAGTAATCGGTCCTTCTTTGACTTCGCCTCTAATTCCAAAGCCTAGTCCAGATTCGAAATGGGTGCCTAAGGTAAAGGAAGAAACGAAGTCCAGAGGAATGGTGCAATGGGCGTAAATCGCCACATTGGTTTCCATGTCAAAACGGGAAGGATTAGCCATAAAAGGTGCATAGCCAAATAAGGCTTTGCCAAGGGCCATGGTAAGTAAAGCCGGAACATCCCCTTCGCAGCCCGAAAGGATCCCTTCTTCGTTAAGGATGCCAAAAGCGAGGCAACTAGTTTGATGTTTTATGTTAAGCAAATCAAAGCACCGGAGGGTGAATCCGCCTAGCTTATGCTTAAGG
>CAMOQM010000089.1 GCA_946622925.1 uncultured Caryophanales bacterium
CGCCACCACTTACGCCACTGAGAAAAGGGGATTCGCTTTCCCCCGTAAATTCAAAATCGAAGATAGCGATGGGCATCTCCAAGTAAGGCTATCCTCTATCTGGGCCTTAATCGATAAAGAATCCAGGAAGCTTATTTTTAAACCAGACCTTCCTGAATTTGAAGCCCATCATGAAGATGATGAGCTTCCTGACCCAACCAAAGTCACTACTAGCCAGGCTTCTTTTATCTATCAAAGGGAAGTCAAATATAGCGATATCGACTTAAACGGCCATCTTAACAACTGCCGTTATATCGAATTCATCCTCGATAGCCTTCCCTTATCCTTGTTTAAGCAAAAAGAAATCGCCTCACTTTTAATTAACTACGAAACGGAGACCGCTCCGGGTGAGACGATTATGATGTATGGTAACGATGACTATACCTATATCTGTGGACGGACCACCGAGAAGGTATGCTTTGAAGCCAATCTTACCTATCGTTAATCGATAACGACAAGTTCATATTCACGGCTGCCTAAGCCATGTTTTTCGGCCGCTTCGAGGGTATGTTCGCCATGACGGCTAGCCATACGTTCAATCAAATCGGCTTTTCCAGGGTCAGAGGAATTCTTAACCGCGTCGACGCAAGCTTGGTCAACGGCCACGGGGTCAATGGAAGCAAAGATACCGAGGTCCCCCATTTTCGGTTCGGCCGGGTTAGAATCGCAATCGCAATCGACGGAAAGACGGTTGGCGACGTTGATGTAGACCATGTTTTTGGCCCCTACGTAATCAGTGACGGCCCTAACGGCATCGGCCATGGATTCTAAGAAATGGTCTTGTTCGGCGATATAGCCTTCTTCCCAAGCCTTTTTCGAATCGGTGGTCCGACCTTCGGAATGGATAAAGGCCTTGCCATGGGTCGAAGCCATGCCGATGGAGATATTCTTTAAGGCTCCGCCAAAGCCACCCATCATATGGCCTTTGAAATGGGAAAGGATCAAATATGAATCATAATCATCGATATGGTCCCCGACGATATCGTAGGGAAGGTGGAATCCTTTATTGACGGGAATTTGCTTTTCTCCGAATTCATCCATTAAATCGACGTTGAAACGAGGACGGAAGCCATGGGCATCGATCGTCTCCCAGTGTTTGGCTTTATCTTCGCGCGATCCACCATAGGCGGTGCAATTTTCGACGATGGTTCCTTCTAATTGGTCGACCAAATCCCCGATAAGTTCGGGCTTAAGATAATTATGACCACCCATTTCACCGGTAGAGATCTTAACGCCGATACGGCCATTTAATTCTCGCGGCAAAATCTCATAGATACGGATCAATGATTCGGGAGTGATTTCTTTCGTAAAATAGACAATTGGTTTAGCCATGGTTTTCTTCCTTTCATTAACAATATTGTAAAGACGTAACGTCTTTCCATCTAGAAATAATCGTGGCGACTCGCCTTTTCCCTTCCTCGATATCAAAATTAGGATTAGCCAAGCAATCATAGATTAGATAACCAATCTTTTTAGCGTCCTCTTTGCTGCATCCCCGGCTTGTCGCGGCCGCTAGGCCAATTCTTAGCCCGGAGCAATAAGCCGGTTTTAAAGTGTCGCCATGAATCATGTTCTTATTGGTGGTAATGCCAATGTCCTCCAAACGTTGTTGAGCTTCCTTGCCATTAAGGCCAAAAGAAGAGAGGACATTAATTAGGAATAAATGATTGTCAGTCCCGGAAACTGAGGCGCCTTTTTCCGCTAAAGCATCGTTACAGGCTTTAGTGTTTTCAAGAACCTTTTCCATATATTTTCTAAAGCTAGGTTGGAGGGCTTCGCCAAAGCAAACGGCCTTGGCGGCGATTATATGTTCTAAGGGTCCGCCTTGAGAATAAGGGAAGATGGCTGAATTGATCTTTTTACCTAATTCTTCGTCATCGGAAAGAATTAATCCACCCCGCGGACCACGTAATGTCTTGTGAGTCGTAGAAGTAACAATATCGGCGTATTTGCAAGGGTTTTGCGTTAATTTTGCTGCAATAATGCCCGCAATATGGGCCATATCCACCATAAAATGGCAATTGGCGTTATGCCTTTGGTTATACGCATCGACGATTTCTCTCATGCGCTTGAAATCAATCTCATAGGGATAGGCGCTATAGCCGGCCAGAAGAAGATTAGGACGCTCTTCTTCCATCCTCCTAGCGATTATTTCGTAATCAAGATGGCCGTCTTCCCCAAGCGGATAGAAGGCAAACTCATAATCATGGGATGAAAAGGAAACTGGACTGCCGTGAGTTAGATGTCCACCATCATTCAAAGTTAAGGCCAAAACCTTATCCCCAGGATTTAATAAAGCCTTATAGGCGGCGAAATTAGCTTGCGAACCGGAATGGGGTTGGACATTCGCGTATTTACATTCAAACAACTTTTTTGCCCTTTCGATGGCGAGGTTTTCCACTGCATCCACATTGACGCAGCCTCCGTAATAACGCTTGCCAGGATAGCCTTCGGCATATTTGGCCATCATGATCGATCCGCAACTAGCCATGACGTCGATCGATGGGTAATTTTCGGAAGCGATTAATTCAAGGCCTTCGTTTTGCCTTTTGGCCTCTAGGGCAAAATATTGGAATACTTCTTTATCCATTTTCATTCCTCCGAATCGACGAATAGTTTATCTAAGACCTTAACCATGGCCAAGGTGTCTAAGCGGCAATAAGCCCACAATCCTTCATATAACCTATCCTGTTCTTCTTTATCTGCCTCTACTAGATGAGGATAGATTTCCATGGCTTCTGAACCGTTATGGACCACGGGCAAGGCGTGGTAATCAAGGTCTGGGTCATTTGGGCAACAGGCTGGCAAGACCTGCTTAATCGAATTGCTCCCGCCCATTTCTTTCCGGTAATAGGACCCGCTTTTGAAAGGGATAAGCAAATCGACCATATGTTCCTTGATATCCAATAAATGGGGCGCAAGATCGGGGTAAAGATTAGCCAGGTCAAGTAATACGGTTTTCTCAAACTGAGAATTATAGGCAAGCGAAGTAACTCCCGTCGGGATATCGCGGCATAATGATTCGGCAATCTCTCTTCGGCAATCATATTTCCGGCCTAGATAACCTAGATGCTTAGTTGGCCCATTAGGAGAATCTTGAATATGAAGAGAATATTGGAAAGGGATTTGTTGATATGGCCTAGCCCCATCGAATAAGGGGATGGGCGACTGCATCGTCTCAAAATCAAGATGGTAGGCCGGGAAGCTTATTTTGCTAAGGAAATCTCGAACCTCTTTCTTATCGATGATTAAGTCCTTACCTTCGATATAGCTAAGCATCTGAACCGTTTTTCTTCTCGGCCATTTCTTATATGCCAAGGCATCGGTATAGGTGATTATTCCTTTGGAAATATAATCGTGCCCTTTGGCTAATGAATTTAAATCGAGGATATTGGGAGAAGGCAAATGCTTATGGCATTCCTCAAAATAAGGGCAACCCTTGCATTGATTACCAATATAGGAAGAGGTTTTGGCCTTTTCCATTTCTTGATCAAAAGAAGCGATAACCCCAGGGATGGCTTCATAGATTGAGGCAAACTCTTTGGTATCATCGAGCCTAATGGCTTTGAACAAGGAATTAAGGTTTAATTCCCCTTGCCTGATATAGTGTTTGTTTAGCAAAACAAGGTTCACGGATTCCACGTTTAAGCCGCATTTTCTTAATACATAACATTGGAAGGCCGTGTCGTAATAATATTCTTCCTTGGCTTCGGTGGCGGCCTTAACTTCATAAATGGAAAGCCTATCGCCGTCTTTAATCAATATATCAACCGCGCAGTAAAGATTAGCGAATCTAAAGCTGGCCTCGGCTAAGGTAACTTTGTCTTTCTTTAATTCTTCGTTGGTCCTCTCTATCTGGAGCTTTTTATCGTAACTATCGATTCCCAAAGAAACGTCAATCAATGGAGCGAAACGCTTCTTGGCGTATTCCCCCACTATTTTGCCATCTGCTATCCGCTTCTTGGCGCTAGCTTCCCCTTCTAGGCGCAAATCAGGGCGAGTTAAAGCTAGATAAAGGCTTTTCGGGCAATAAATGAAACTTACGTAAGAAGATTTAGAGATATCCACAAGGCTTATTATATAAGGAAGAGAGCAAATTTACCCTGCACAAAATAGATAAAGGGTGTTATATTATGGCGCGGCTTTCAAAAAAGCCTACATTTGGCCCCCTGGTGGAATAGGTAGACGCGATGGACTCAAAATCCATTGTCTGATGAGGACGTGTCGGTTCGAGTCCGACGGGGGCCACCACTTAGAAGCCTAGGTCCGATAGCTCGGGCCTTTTTTCGTATCTATGAACTATTGTGTGTATTTGTGTGTATGAGGCACGGATGTAAATTGTGCGAACTCTAAAATACCGTGTGTAAAGCGGCATGGGCATTTACGCTTCCATGGGAAGGCCGGCCTTCCCAAATAAACCAAAGAACACACCGAAAACAAGACCGTCTATGCCTAGTCTGGTTTAAATGTCTTAGCTAAGAAAAGTGGGGATAAATATATCAACATCGAAGGCGGGG
>CAMOQM010000090.1 GCA_946622925.1 uncultured Caryophanales bacterium
TATTCGAGGATGTAATTGGCGATGGTTTCGTGAGTCGAGTTGCCTCGGAACCTAATCGCATGATCCTTGTAATATTGCAATGCCTCGGGCGAAGTGAGCATGTAATGCATGAAGGTTTTTTCCGCTAGCATCAAGGCATTTAACTCCTTATTGCCACGGATTCCCTTCGGCTTGATGGTGCCCCTTACATAAGTGGCTTCTTCCGGAAGATCATCTTTAACCTCGGATAACGCCATGTCGCGAATCGCTTCCTTATGGAAGCCGGTGGCATCGGAGATCCTATTAAGGAGGTCTTCATATTGGATGCCGGGTGGGGTTTGCCTAAGGTAAGGCAGGAAACGTTCCACTAGTTTTTTCCTGGAACCGACATCCATATCTCCGGCTTTGGCCCCATAGAAATTAAGGGCGAATTCGAAGGCGGTTATCTTTCGTTCTAGTCTAGCGATAAGGGCCTCTTTTCCTTCTTGGTTAAGGATTTCATCGGGGTCACGCTTATCGCCTTGGTAATCGACGATGGAATAAGGAACTCCGGCTTTATTAAGCTGCGTTCCAATCTTAAGGGTGGCTTCTTGCCCAGGATCATCGCCATCTAGGCAAAGCCTAATCTCGCATTTTAACCTTTTAAGGAGGTTTACTTGGACCTCGGTTAACTTCGTCCCCATCGAGGCAATGGCGTAATCTATTCCGGCCTTATGGAGGGCAATGACATCCATGAATCCTTCTAAGAGATAGCAACAGCCGCTAACCCTAGAAGCCGGCAAAGCGTTGTGGTAGTTATAGAGGTTATCGCCTTTATGGAAGACCTTGGCCTCGGGGGAATTGACATATTTCCCACCGCCTTGGCCCTCTTCGAATCTTCGAGCGGAGAATCCATTGATTTTCCCATCGGGGCTAAATAAGGCGAAGGTGATACGACCGTTAAAACGGTCATTGCCGTTTTCCACCACAATCCCCGATTCCTCAATGGCTTTAAGGGAATGCTTCTTGGCTTGTAATAGGGCTCGGGTTTTGGAAGCGTCTTTAGGGGAATAGCCGATTCCATACTTTTCTTGGATTTCGGCATCTAGCCCCCGGCTTTCTAGATAGGCCCTTGCCTTTTCGCCTTCGGGGATCGAAAGGGAATAACGATAATAGGTTTGGGCGTCCTCGAGCACTTTATACACACGGGAAACGGATTCATCTTCGACCTTAACTATGTTATTGGCTTTAAGTCTTGGGTCATCATAGCCGGAGATTTCGGCGACTTTAAGCATCGCCTGACGGAAAGATACCTTTTCGAATCTTTGGACGAACCTAATGGCGTTACCGCCTTCCCCGCAGACGAAGCATTTGAAGATTTGCTTCTCTTGCGAAACCTGCATCGAGGGGTGTTTGTCGTCGTGGAATGGGCAGAGGCAAACGTGGCTTTTACCCTTTTTGACAACCGGTAAATATGAGGAGACAACCGCCAGGATATCGCTATGTTTTAGAACTGATTCTACTAAATCATCGTTTGGCATGTTACCTCCTTTCTATTTACTCCGTAAATATAACTACTAATTTATTGCTAGTTATTTGCTAGCGATATTCTTCTTTATATACTCGGCAACCTCATCGATTGGCAAGCGGACTTGGCTCATGGAATCGCGTTCGCGGATAGTTACGCAGCCGTCATTTTCGGTCTCAAAGTCAATGGTCACACAATAGGGGGTGCCAATCTCATCCTGACGGCGATACCTCTTACCGATAGAGGCGGTTTCATCAAAGGTCACCACCATCTCTTTGCAGAGCTTTTCAAAGACCTTCATAGCGGGTTCGCTTAGCTTTTTGGATAAGGGCAATACGGCAGCTTTATAAGGAGCCAAAGCCGGTTCGATATGCATGACGGTACGCTTATCGCCATTTTCAAGTTCTTCTTCGTCATAGGCATCGACTAAGACCATGAGGATCAAACGATCTAAGCCCATGGAAGGCTCGATGCAATAAGGGACATACCTTTCGTTGGTGTCGGGATCGAAATAGGTTAGGTCCTCTTTAGAGTATTCCATATGACGCTTTAGGTCATAATCGGTCCTATCGGCGACGCCAAGGATTTCGCCCCAACCTAAGGTTGGGAAGTTATATTCGATATCGGTCGTGGCCTTGGAATAGAAAGCTAATTCGGCTGGTTCATGGTCGCGGTAACGGAGGTTTTCTTTCTTTACGCCCAAAGAATCAATGAAATCGAGGCACTGCTGCTTCCAATGGGCGAACCATTCTAGATCGGTGCCAGGCTGGCAGAAAAATTCCATTTCGAGCTGTTCGAATTCGCGGGTACGGAAAGTGAAGTTACCCGGCGTGATTTCGTTACGGAAGCTCTTGCCGGCATTGCAGATGCCTAGAGGGAGTTTCTTACGGGTCGAACGTTGGACGTTTTTGAAGTTCACGAAGACGCCTTGGGCGGTTTCGGGACGGAGATAGACTAGGGATGAGGAATCGTCGGTGACGCCAATATGGGTTTTAAACATCATATTGAACTTCCTAATCGGGGTGAAATCGGCCTTGCCGCAAACCGGGCAAACTAATTTATGGGTATGGATGAATTCGTCCATGTCCTCAAAAGACATAGCCTCAACGTCGACGTCAGGGAATTGGCCTTTGATGAGGTTATCGGCGCGGTGTCTTGCTTTGCAAGCCTTGCAATCGCACATCGGATCGTTGAAGGTTGAGACGTGGCCGGTGGCTTCCCAAACGCGAGGGTTCATCAAGATGGCGGCGTCGATGCCAACGTTAGTCGGAGAAAGGGTAACGAACCTCCTCCACCAGGCATCGCGGATATTGCGCTTTAATTCCGCGCCTAAGGGGCCGTAGTCCCAAGTGTTGGAAAGTCCGCCATAGATCGAGGATCCTTGATAGACATAACCCGTATTTTGTAAATGTTGAGTAATGGTTTCGAAACTAGCTTTTTCCGCCATGATTCAAACCTCCTATTCTGTGTGTATCTGTTTTTATTTAAAAACAAAAAGCGAATGAGATTTTAGTGTTTTCTAGCTTTTTGTCAACCCTATATATAGGACATTAATACTTAAGGAGTGAGGCCACTCCCTTAAGCAAAACGCCCGTGGATTCCTCGACCATTACCATCAAAGTGGATAGTAACGGCAAGATCATAGCCCCGGATATGGAGAAACTTCCGATTTTATCTAAAGGGACTAAGAATACGGCCCTTATCGCCTTCAATAATTCGACGGGGGACTTCTCTATCCCTAATTCTGATGCGCATTCGCGGCATAATAATCCGCCAGAACTGGGAGAAAAGGCCACTATATCGCTTTTCTTGCCACATTCGGCGCATTGGTCGAGGGTTGGCCCATAACCACTTACGATAAGCAATTTGGCTAGGAATATGGCTAATACCGTTAAAGGGTCTTTCCCTTCATCGATACAAGCAAAGCCTTTTTCCACATAAGGGTAAAAGGCTGACGCGTCTTCGGGGGATAAGGCTTTACATAGAGCCTCTAGCATCCCTTGACTAGCCATCGCCACCGAATAATTAGGCTCTTGACGATAGTTTTTGATTAAGGTTCCTTCCTTTAGACGCAAAGCGTCTTGGGTGGAAACATTAAGGATGAACTCGCTTTGGCTTAGCACCGAACAAGCGGCGAAATCGGAGGAAGTTGGGTTCATCACGCCTCGAGCAAAGAAGGAAAAAAGGCCATCTTGCCCAATGCAAGAAACCATCGCGTCCTTCTCTTTGATGGGAGTTAGACGATAAACGATACCTTTATAGAGCTTATTCTCCCTGGTCGCCATAGCCTAGGTCGATTAAATCTGAAATTTTAGAACGCCAACCGGGTCGGACTTCCACTTCCAAAATTAAGGAAGAAACCCGGCGATGCCACCGCTTCTCCATCTCGTTACGGGAAGACATCGAAATCTTCTTAATCATGTCGCCGCCGGCTCCGATCACGATGCCTTTATGGGCGGGACGGTCCACCACGATCAAAGCCTTGATGGCCAATGCTCCTTTAACTTCTTTAAACGAAGTGATCTTAACCGCGGAAGAATGGGGAACTTCCTTAGAAAGGAAGCGGAGCATTTTTTCCCTTATTATTTCCTTGGCCTGATAATCTAGATCGCGGTCGGTAAGCCAATCTTCGGGATAATAGGCATTGGTCCCGGTTAAAGTTGGGATGACCGTTTCTTTTATTTCCTTTATTCCAAAGTTTTCCTTCAAGGAGGCCTCGATTATCGGACGGGTGGGATATTTGTCGCGGATCCTGGCTTTAAGTTCAAGACCTTGATCTGGGGTAATCAGATCGATTTTATTGATGACGAAGAAGATTGGGGCTTCCGTGTGCAAGGAATCGATAATCTTGAAATCCCTATCTAAATCGGGATCGCTCGCATCGAACAAATAAAGGATGGAATCTACTTCCCGCGAGGATTGGAAGGCGCTTTTGCGCATATGGGAATCGAGTTTCTC
>CAMOQM010000091.1 GCA_946622925.1 uncultured Caryophanales bacterium
TCGCTTACGTCCAGCAGGAACGCGAAGGCGGATTAGCCACCATCAATAAACTCGTTAAATCTAACCTCCGCCGACAGGAAAAGGAAGCCAAGAAAGCCGCTGAAGAGACGGCTGCTCCCGAAGCTCCTATGCCCGAAGAGAATAAGCCTAGCGAAAAGAAAACCAAAAAGGTGGAAGAAGAAGTCTCTGTTCCTAATGCCAAACCTAGCGTCAAATCGACCTTAGACGCCAAAAAGGCCATCGTGGCCGCCAAAAAGAACATGGCCGAAGGCAAGAAGGAACAAAAGAAGAGCAACAAAAAGGCGTAGTCTTAAATGGGCGGAAAAGTCAAAAAGGAAGTCAGGGGTTATTTCCTAATTCTCGGTTATCTCGGGGTTTTCCTTATTTTGATTGGTTTCTTAACCGCCATACCCTTAACCGTCATATTGTTCTTCCCCGAGGAAGTGGGGGCCTTAAAGCCCTTTGGTATCGTTTCCTTATCGTTAATCGGAATCGGACTATTGCTTTATTTTGCTTTCCTATTTAGACGAAAGGCCGGCAAGTTCAAACGTCACGAAGAATTCATGCTTTTGACCCTTATCTGGCTTAGTGCCATCATCGCCGGCACTTTGCCTTTTTATTTTGCCAAAGACGAACTAACCAATATGAACTTCACCAAGGCCTTCTTTGAAGTGACCTCGGCTTTGTCGACGACCGGCATGACCGGCTTTAACGATTATATCGACGTTCCCGGGGCTTTCGCACCGCACGTTTTCACCTATCACCGGGCCCAGCTTCAATTTATCGGTGGGGTCGGTTTGGTACTACTAGTCGCTTCCGTATTAGGGGCCAACGCCGGGGTAAAGCTCTATGTTTCCGAAGGTCATAGCGATAAATTACTTCCTAACATCGCTAAGTCAGCCAAACTCCTCTTCGGTATTTATTCGCTTTACGCTTTCATCGGGACCTTAGCCTTATGGCTGGCGGGTATGCCGATTTTCGATGCCATCTGCCATTCGATGACCGCCGTTAGCGGTGGAGGCATGTCGACGAGGGCCAATAACGTGGGGGCTTTTAGGCTATTAGAAGGCCAGGTCCTTTATGGGTCGCTTATCCCGGTTTGTTCTTTGGCCATCGAAATAATCATCATGTTCTTAGTCACCTTATCGATGATTAGCTTCGTCTTGCATACCTTCATATTGCGGGGCAAATTCAAAATCTTCTTTAGGGATAGCGAGACCCGTTATGTCATCGGGGTGGCCCTTGCCGCCGTTACTTTGTCTTATTTCGGGGCTTTAGCCGCCACTAGCCAAGCCTTAAACCGGGGCTTCTTTGACGATGCCGGAGGCGTGGCTAGGGATGTTATTTTCTTAGTCGTCGGTTCCTTTACCACTTCGGGTTTTGGCTTTGGGGGAGTATCTTCCCAATATGGCTTCTTAGATGGCCCTAGTTCGATTTCCCTAGGCAAACCCTTAATCTATATCGTCACTTTGCTTATGGCTTTTGGCGGAGGCATGGGAAGCTGCGGCGGTGGCATCAAGCAATTTAGGATCGTCGTCTGCATCAAAGAGCTTTTCTACGCGATTAGGTTCCGTTTTGATTCTGGCCATGTCATTCGGAATAAAACCATCTACCGTTATGGCCGGGCCAACGAATTAGACGATGAAACCATCAAGGAGGCCCATCGCTATGTGGTTTTATTCGCTAGCGTCTTCTTCCTTCTAGTAATCTCGTTATGCTTTAACCCGTTATATAATGCCGAATCGGCCGCTTTCGACGTGGCTTCGGCGATGTCTAATACCGGGCATTCGCTTATCGATTACACCGGTTTGCCAGAGGGACCTCTTTACTTTTATCCTTATTGGGTCCTATCGATGGGCATGCTACTAGGCCGTTTGGAGATAATGCCAATAGTTTATTCTCTTGCTAACGTCCCCGAAGAGATTTCCCATGCGGTCCGGAAGTACCGCCGCAACAAAAGGAAAGCCTTGGAAGAAAGCTTTTGATCATTAAAGATTAACCCTCTATATTGTCCTTTTTAACGCGGGTATTATAATTTCAGGGTCGCCATTAAATGGCGAATTTAGTAAGAAAATGAAAGCGCGTAAATCGGTCAGTGGTTTCAGAATGATCTTTGGTTTTTTGGGCGTTTTCCTTATCCTCATCGGCTTTTTGACGGCCTTGCCTTTAATCATCTTGATTCCTTATCCGGAAGAAGTTGGGGCGGCCTTGCCCTTTTCCATAACCGCCGGTAGTGATATCGTCATTGGTCTAATTCTTTATTTCCTTTTCCTTTTTAAACGTCACCCCGAGAAATTCAAACGCCACGAGGAAAGCCAGCTGCTGACCCTTATTTGGATTTTTGCCATCATCTCGGGTGCCATGCCCTTCGTCATCGCTTCGGGTAGCCTTATCAATATGAATTTCTCTAAGGCCATCTTCGAGTCGGCTTCTTCTTATACCGGTACCGGTTTAACCGGATTTGGCGATTATATCGACGTTTATGGGGCCTTTGCCCCCCATGTCTTCACTTATCACCGTTCGCAGATGCAATTTATCGGAGGCGTCGGCTTGGTTTTGCTAGTCGCTTCCATCTTAGGGGCCAACGCCGGGGTAAAGTTATATGTCTCCGAAGGCCATAGCGATAAGCTACTTCCTAACATCGCTAAGTCGGCGAAGTTAATCTTCGGAATCTATATCCTTTATTCCTTCTTAGGAACGATCGCCCTCCATTTGGCGGGTCTTCCTTGGTTTGAGGCGGTTTGCACTTCGATGTGCGCCCTTTCTGGTGGTGGCATGTCGCCTCGGGCTGGCAATATTGGTTCATATCGTCTACTAGAAGGAACGAAGATCGACGGTTGCTTCTTCCCCGTTAATTCCTTAGCGGTGGAAATCGTGGTCATGGTCCTAGTTGTCTTAGGCATGATCAGCTTCGTTTTGCATACCTTCATCCTTAGGGGGAAGTTCAAAACCTTCTTCAAGGATTGCGAAACGGTTTATATCGCCATCACCGGCTTTATTGGAGTGGTGGTCAGCTATCTAGGCGCCGTCTTCGCCGCCAGCGCGACGCTTGGGAATTTCGATTTCAATGGCGGGCAGATCTTCCGCGACGTCATCTTCTATGTCGTCGGTTCATTTACCACCTCGGGCTTTGCCGTAACTGGCCCAGGTTCTTCCTATCATTTAATCGCCGTCGATGGGGCCATTGCCTTAGGCAAACCCTTATTATTCGTTTGCACTTTATTGATGTTAGTCGGGGCCGGCGCCGGATCTACCGGGGGTGGTATTAAGCAATTTAGGTTAGTCATCGCCATCAAGGAATTGGCCCATTCCTATAAACATCGAATGTCAGCGAGCAATCAGATTACCCCTAACCTCATCTATCGTTATGGCGAAGTTAGGGAAATCGATGACGAAACCGCCAAAGAGGCTAAGAACTATATCTTATATTATCTTGGGGTATTCTTAGCTTCGGTGACAATCCTATGCTTTAATCCCTGGTATAATGTCGAATCGGCCGCCTTTGACGTGGCTTCGTCCATGGGTAACGTCGGACTGGGCTTAATCGATTATACCGTCGTTCCTAAGAGCTTTGTTGAATTCATGCCGTTCTGGGTATTATCCTTGGATATGCTATTAGGACGTTTGGAAATCATGCCGATTTTCTACGCCATCCGGAATTTAAGGGAAGAAGCCGCTTATCAGCTTGAACTTAAGCGAGCCGCCAAAGCCGAAAGGCAAACTATTATCGAATAAAAAGGAGTAAATATATGCTTATTGATGAGATCAAAAAGGCCAATCTAATGGCCATGAAGGAACATAACGCCGATAAAAGGGCGGCCTATTCCATGGTTATTTCCCGTTACCAGGGACTATTAACCTCGGGCAAGGGCGGGGAAGTCAAAGACGAAGATGTCATCGCCATTCTCATGAAGTTCTCCAAGGAACTAGAAGAGGAGGCCTTAGGCTATAAAGAAGCCGGTAGGGAAGATTCCTATAGGTCCACCTTAGCCCAGAAAGAAGCAGTGGCCCTTTTCCTACCAAAACTGCTTTCCGAAGAGGAGATTAAAGAAATCATCGCTGGATTAGAAGATAAGTCGGTTCCGGGCGTTATGAAGTATTTCAAAGTCAATTACGCCGGCAAGGCCGATATGTCGCTAGTCTCTAAAATCGCTAGGGGCGCCTAAGATATTGCCTTGATTAACTCTTAAGCGTATAATCCAATCCGTTGCCAGCCTAATTGGCGACGTAGGGGCATGGTTCAATGGTAGAACAGAGGTCTCCAAAACCTTTGATGAGGGTTCGATTCCTTCTGCCCCTGCCAATTAACTTAATTCTAACGGTATCCTAGCCCATTATGGTGCAACCCGTTGATAGTGACTAGTCCTCGTGGGAAACCCAGCTTTTTAGGAAAAGCGTCTAGTTGTGAATGAAGGCCCATCTTATGGAATTCCTCCATAG
>CAMOQM010000092.1 GCA_946622925.1 uncultured Caryophanales bacterium
TCCATGTAGGGATGGGCGAAGAATTCCATCGACATGGAATCGATTTCGGCCGCATCCATGGTGCCGGTGCGGTATTCGGGGATCGAAATCGACGCCCCTAAGAAGCCTTGGAAAGAGTGACCGAACTCATGGGTTAAGACATCCACGTCCCCGCTGGTTCCGTTGAAATTGGAGAAGATAAAGGAAGTGCCGTAGGTCGGGAAGAAAGTCATATATCCCCCACTTTGCTTGCCGGGACGGGCTTCTAAATCAAGGACATGATGGTCGGCCATGAAGTTGAAATAATACGAGGTTTCCGGCGACATCTTCTCATACATCTTCTTGGCGATCTCGATCTTTTCCTGGGTGGTTCCTTTCGGAAGGGGATTGCCTTCGGGGAAGGTTAAGGAAAGGTCATAGATATGGGGATCGCGAATCTTGACGCGCTTAAATTGTTCTTTGGTTAGTTTAGAAACGATCGGGGTAACCACGCGGGCCACTTCATCACGGTAGAAAGCCACGTCTTTTTGGTCATAGTCATAACGGCCCATCCTTAGGTAGCCTAAGGGAACATAGTTCTCAAAGCCTAACTTCTTGGCCATGGTATCCCTAAGTTTGACGAGTTCGGAATAGATGTCTTCTATTTCATCGGCTTTTTCTTCTAAAGCCGCGTAATAAGCAACACTAGCCCGCTTCCTTAAATCGCGGTCGGCGGATTGGAAGAACTTACCCATCTGGGGAAGGTTATAGGTTTGGCCTTCAAATTCCACCCGGATGGAGGCGATGAGGGCGTTATATTTCATCGTCAGCATATTTTCTTGGGTGGCTTCGGGGATGATCTTCTCGTCGAAGCTCTTTAATCCGGCCTCATACATTTGGAATAAGAAGGCGCCAAGTTTGCTTTCTAAGAAAGGACGGAACTTGCTCTCGACCATCGCCTTTTGGTATTTGACGTCGGCGTTTTGGAATAAAGGCATGCCTTCGTTAATGACGTTCATGGCCTTTTCGTATTTCTTGTTGGTGGTGTCCAACGAATAAAGAACCTCGACATGGGTGGCTTCGTTAGAAACCTTATCGACGAATTTGTTGTGCTTCTTAACAATAGCTAAGGCTTCTTTTTCGTCTTTGGCCTCGTTTAAGGCGGCGGTCAAAGCTTCGATGGTCGCGACCGCTTTTTTGACGTTAGGAACCAGGAAGGGCCATTGCTCGAATACTGGGATTTCTTTCATGTTCATCTCCTTTTGATAAATAGGGGTTTGTCGGGTTTGGAAATAGTTTTTTTCTTAGGTGGAAGGGGGACTTCCATTTCGCCTTTTTCGCTTAGATAGAGGAAATATAGGTCATATCTATCATCATAACGTTGCCGGAGATAACCATATTGAAGGAGGGTTCGGATGGCGCTTTTTCCCTGCCGCCCACCTAAAGAAAGCAAGCAGCCATAGAAAGGAAGTTCCTTGGCCCAATCCTCTTTTATTTCCCCTTTTAGGAAAGCAATAAGGCCATCATGAGAAAACTCATATCCGGCTTTATTAGCCTCGGATACCGCCCCTAATAGCTTTCTTTCCCGCGCTTTTAAGGTTTTTTCCATAACCTAGCTCATAATTATAATCTTTCCCATAAATATGGGAATCACATTCCTTGATTCTCTTATTCAACAAGCCTAAAATATGCCCCGTTATGAACGAAGAAGAAATTGTTAAAAACATCGAAACCGTCCTCGATAAGATCCGTCCCTTCCTCCAACGCGACGGTGGGGACATCGACTATATCGGCTTCCGCGATGGTGTGGTTTACCTCACCATGGTCGGAGCTTGCGAAGGCTGCACCTATGCCCAAGATGACATCTCCTCTGGGGTGGAAATCATCCTCATGGAAGAAGTCCCCGGCGTCGTGGCCGTCAAAACCGAGGATATCCCCGCTGATATCATGGAAGCTTATATCAGCAAAAAAGCCGCCCAAGCCATGGCCCAATAAAGTTCCGCTTCTGGAACTTTTTTTCTGATTGCTAGAGCCAAGCCTATCTTCTATACTTTCAAAAGAAAGGAAACCAACTATGAAACTAGCCGCATTCATTCTCTGCTTAATCTCCACCATCTTAATGGGATTTGCCATTTTCCCTTTGATCTGGTGCATCCCCATGACCGTCCACGCCTATGGGCTATACCGCGATAACGAGAAATCAGGCATCGCCTTTGGCGTCTGCACCCTCTTATTCGTTAGCCTCATCGGTGGCATCCTCCTTCTCGTCGATTCCGCGGAAGACTAAGTCAAAAGTAAAGGAAAAGCAGGACCGCGTGGCCCTGCTTTCTTTTTGCTTAATTACTTAACGTCAATGAAGAGCAAGCCTTTGCCAAGTAAGCACAAGACAGCATCGATGACGCCGAGGATCCAAGCCCAACCGAAGATGGTATAGACAAGGGCGACGACGATGTTGAGGGCTCCACCTTCCTCGATGACCTGACTCCAGCGGAGGATAAGTTCCATAACCCAGCCAACGAAGGGGATGATAAGGAGGAGGAATTGAACGAGTTCACTCTGCTTTTTGAACCAATCTAACATACTAACGACTTCCTTTCTGAGGCAAATTATAATCCTTATTTATTAAAGATAAATAGGCGGATATACCTTATTTTTGACATTTAGAGCATCAAATTGCTCTTTTTATTGGCGATGACATAACCTTCCCGGTTATAGACGTCCTCACGGTTATAGGAGAAGGGGATGCCATTAGGCTGGACCATAACCCCACCGGCTTCGGTAACGATAAGGTCACCGGGGGCGACGTCCCATTCTTTGGTTCCGCCTGACATACGGATAAAATATTCGGCGCCACCTTCGGCGATAGTACAGAACTTTAACGCGGCTCCAATCGGCTTAGGCTCACCTTCGAAACGGGCGGCGTTTTTCTCCATGAAGGCTTTTTCCCTTTCATTGAAGAAAGAGATGGAACGTAAAGCCCTAAGGCAATCATCACGGTCAGAAACGGATAGCCTAGTAACCTTACCTGACTTATCCATCTTGTAGGCCCCTTCGCCCTTAACGGCATAATAAGTCAAACCTAGGGTTGGGGCATTGATGACGCCGACCACCACTTGTTTATCTTCGGCAAGGGCGATATTGGTGGTGAATTGGCCATTGCGGGACACGAATTCCTTAGTTCCATCGACTGGATCGACGATCCAAATGCGCTTCTTATTTAGTCTTTCCTTGTTATCGGTGCTTTCTTCGGTAAGGAAGCCATCTTCAGGGAAAAGGGCGGATAAGGTAGCCCTAATTAATTCATCGGCGCCCTTATCGGCTTTGGTAACGGGAGAGTTATCTTCTTTGATTTCGACTTCGAAAGGGGTGTTATAGACGCTTAGGATAAAGGGCTCGGCGGCTCTAGCGGCCTCAAGGGCGGCCTTTAGTTCTTTTTCGTACTTCATTTATCTTCCTCCACCTTATTTAACGCATTGATTATATCAAGGTAATTGGATCCATCGTGCCTAAGTTCAGCTCCGGCGGCATAGCGATGGCCCCCGCCATTAAACATTTTGGCGACGGGCTGGACCGGGTAACGGCTATTGGAGCGGAGCTCAACCCGGAAGAATCCATGATTGTTCTCGCAAAATAAGGCAAACATCGGAGAGCCATTTAACCCGCTTAAGGCATTAACGTATTCGGAGGCTTTTTCATAAGGGAGCCCCCTGCTTTGGTAATCTTTCCTAGAAACTACCAGGTAGGTGACCTTGCCATCGACTTGGGCGGCTTCCCTCATCCAGGCTTTGTAGGCTTTGACGGTATCATCTTCGGCATAGACGATATCGGAGAGTTTTTCCTTATCCACCCCTAGCTCCACGAATTTATCGGCGAGTTCCAAGGTGTGTTTGGTGGTTCCATAGAATTGGAAACGGCCCGAATCCGTCATCATGCCTAAGTATAGGGCGGTCGCGGCTAGCTTATTGAATTTAAAGCCGTTTTCAAATCCGAAGTCGGCGATCATCTCGGCCGCGGCGATCCTTTCTTCATCCACCCAGTGGGGCCAGGAAAAAGGTTCTAATCCAGGGTTAAGGCAATGGTGATCGAACTTGATCCAGTTTTGGGCCTTATAAACCCGCGGATCTTCGACTCTGCGTAAGCAGGAAACGTCAACCAAGATAGCCAAGGACTCGGCGATGGTTTCTTCGCTAACCTCATCCATGGGGCACATATAATCGAATAATCTAGGTAAGCCCGAGCCAACGGCATAGACTTTCTTATCCGGAAAATTGGCCTTAAGTAACTCCTTAAGCCCAATCTGGCTCCCATAGCAGTCACCATCAGGCATCGCATGTCCGAAGATGGTGATGGTTTTGGCTTGGAGGATTGGGTTTAAAAGTTCAGGGTGAAATGCCATAGCGGAGTATTATAAACAAAAAG
>CAMOQM010000093.1 GCA_946622925.1 uncultured Caryophanales bacterium
CTTGCTTAACGAAGAAGAATACTTTGCTTTACAAAAGCTTGGTGATTTTGACTTAAAAACCCAAAGTTGGCTATTAACCCCAGAACAAATTAGGCAAAAGGGCGGAGCGTTATTCGGAGATAAGCGTTATGGCCGAGCCTTCATCTACCATAATGGAGCAGATTCCTATTACTCGGTTCGTGGATATCGGGCGAAACTAGAAATCTAAATAAGGCCAAGGGCTACCTACTTCGTTTTCTTATGCTAGAATAGCATCTCTCACCAAGGAGGTACCTTTATGGCCTGTACCACGATATTAGTAGGAAAGAAAGCTAGTTATGATGGATCTACCTTAATCGCGCGAAACGACGATGGCTTTTTCGATGAGAAGAAGTTAGTGGTGGTAGATCCTAGTAAGCAAGGCAAGAAATATAAAAGCAAAATCGGGAGGCTAGAAATAGAATTGCCCGATAACCCATTACGTTATACCGCGACCCCAAGCGTTAATCCAAGCCACGGCATTTGGGCCGCTAACGGGATAAATAGCAAAAACGTGGCCATGACCGCGACCGAGACGATTACCTCTAATCCTCTTGTGTTAGGGGCCGACCCTTACGTTAAACCCGATATCGATAAGAAGGGCAAAGTCAAAAAAGTCGGCGGTATTGGCGAAGAAGATCTCGTCGTCTTGGTCTTGCCCTATATTAATTCGGCGAGGGAAGGCGTGATTAGGCTAGGCGAATTATTAGAGAAATATGGAACCTACGAGCCTAATGGCATCGCTTTTAGCGATGAAAATGAGATTTGGTGGCTTGAGACCATCGGGGGCCATCACTATATAGCTAGACGCGTAAAGGACGAAGAATACGTCATCATGCCTAACCAATTCGGCATCGATAGATTTGATTTAGAAGATGGCCTAGGGGCGCAGAAAGAACATATCTGCAGCAAAGATTTAAGGGAGTTTATCGAGAATAACCATCTCGATTTGAACCTTAATGGCGTCTTTAATCCCCGTTTGGTCTTTGGTAGCCATTCCGATGCCGACCATGTCTATAACACCCCTAGGGCTTGGTTTATGGCTAGGTATTTCAATCCTCGCACCTATAAGTGGGATGGGGATAATCCCGATTATGGCCCGGAAAGCGATGATATCCCTTGGAGCTTAGTCCCCGAGCATAAGATCACCGTCGAGGAAGTTAAATATATCCTTTCTAGCTATTATCAAGGCACTCCCTATAATCCCTTCTCCAAAGTCGCCGAGAAGAGGGGCATCTACCGTCCGATTGGCATCTCTAGGACCGGGGTTATGGAAATACTCCAAATCCGGCCTTATGTTGACGATGCCATAAAAGCGGTGGGCTGGCTTAGTTTTGGCTCTAATCCCTTTAATGCCAGCGTGCCTTTATACGCTAACGTCCCATCTTTCCCTAAATACTTCTCGGGAACGACTTTAGAAATAGATAGCCTTAATTCCTATTTCTGGGCTTCAAGGCTAATTGGGGTGATGGCCGATCAAAATTACGGGGCTTGCATCCAACATATTGAGCGTTATCAAGCCGCTTTATCCAATAAAGGACATGAGTTACTTAATAAATACGATGCCGAGTTTGCTTCTAGCAAAGACCTCAAGGTCTTAGACAAGGCTAATGAAGAAGTGGCGAAGGTCACCAAAGAAGAAACCTTAAAGGCCCTTAAAAACGTCACCATGGAAACTTCTAAGGCCATGAAATGCGGATATTCGAGGAGCGATAACTAAGGTGAAAAAGATCGTCGTGGTCAATGCCGGTCCTAGGAAAGGCTGGAATACCGATACCCTCCTCCATGAAACGGAAAGAGGGGCCAAGGATAACGGATACGAGGTTATCTGGTTCGATTTATATAGATTAGAGAAATATACCGGCTGCATCTCTTGCTTTGGCTGCAAAAGAGAAAAGTTCAAAGGTCATTGCATCTGCAAAGATGGACTCACCCCGGTTTTAGATGCCATTAGGGAAGCCGATGGCTTAGTTATTGGATCGCCCAATTATTTGTCTAATTTCACCGCCGCGTTTAGGGCTTTATATGAAAGGCTGATCTTCCAAAATCTAACTTATGTTAGGGAAGCCCCTAATTGCAACGAGCATATGATTCCGACCTTATTAATAATGACCAGCAACGCCCCGGACACCATGTATACGGATTTGGTGGAATCTTATAGATTCAACTTTGAACGTTTCATTGGTCCGACTTCCACCTTCATAAGTGGCAACACCCTCCAATTAAAGGATTATTCCAAAACCGATTGGCCTTGGACCTATTTCGATGCCAAAGCCAAGAAAACTAGACATGAAGAAATCTTTCCTAAAGAAAGGGAAGCGGTCTATAACCTAAGCAAAGGACTATTCAAATAATCATTCTTCGGATGGGGGAACTTCTTGCGGGGTATCCTCCATCTTTTTTAATTTGACTAAGAAACCAATAAAGAAGGGCAAGGAGATAATGAAGGTGATAACGTCGGCGATAGGTTGGCTTAAGGCCACCCCATCAAAGCCTAATCCCATCCCATAAACCAAGATGAAGATAGCGGGGATAAAGGCTAAGCCGCTTCTTAAAGCGGAAAGGAAAGAAGCCGAGAGGGAGCGGCGCACGCTTTGTAATGACATATTGGTGACGATAGCAAGAGAAGTGAATATTAGCGAAATGGCGGCATATCTTAAAGCCTTTTCGCCTAATTCCAAAACCATGGCATCGTTATTGAACCAGCTGACGATTTGCTTAGCAAATATCAAAGATAATATCGATAATAAAGCCACAACCGAGGTGGAAAAAGCGGTGGTAAAGGCGAGCCCTTGCCTGACCCTTTTATAGTGCTTGGTCGCGTAATTATAGGCAGCGACGGGTTGGAGTCCTTGTCCAATCCCCATACCGACGCACATGACGAAATTAGAATAACGGTTAACGACGCTGATGGCGGCTACCGCGGCATCGCCTAGGGGTTTAGTGATGTTATTTAATACCCCACCCGAAATTGAGGCTAACCCTTGACGTAATAAAGAAGGGAGCCCGGCTTTGAAGATGGCTAGATATAAGGAGAAGTCAAAGACCACGTTTTTGAAGTGGATCGAGGTTTGGGCGTATTTTAGATAGAAGAAAAGCAAGACGAAGAAGGAGATTATCTGGGAAATAGCGGTGGATAAGCCCGCTCCATAAACCCCCATGCCTAAGACCATGATGAAGATATAGTCGCCTAATACGTTAAGGGCGGCTCCCACGGCGATGCCAATCATCGCCAAAGACGCCTTGCCTTCATAACGGAGGTTGTTATTTAGGATTAATGAAACGATGAGGAAAGGGCCAGAGACCAGCACCCAAAAGCCATAGTCTTTGGCGTAAGGCAAGATGGTCTGACTTGAACCTAGGCCTATCATGAAGGGTTCAAGGAAGATAACCCCGAAGATTAGCAAGATTATCCCGATGGTAAAGCCTAGATAAAAGGCGCTAGAAACGAAAGAGGAGGCCTTCTTTTTATCCGACAAGGCTAAATTTTTAGCGGCATTGGTGCCCGAGCCATGCCCTAGCATAAAGGCAAAGGCCTGGAGGATGGCTTGGAGGGTGAATAATATTCCGGTCGCGCCTTGTTGGGCTACCCCTAACGTGCCTACGAAATAAGTATCGACAAGGTTATAGATATTGGTGATGAGCATCGAAATGGTGGTGGGTAAACCAAGCTTCATGATAAGCGGGGGTATCTTGGTCTCCACCATTTGGCGATGATAGGCTTGTTCTTTGTCCATAGGCGGAATTTTAATTAATCGGAGTATTATTGCAAATAAGCATTTCGCTTTACCTTTTCGGTAGTCTTACTAAAATACGTTCCGAAGAAGGGGAAACGTCCCAAAGGAGAATCCCAATGTATTACAAATCCGCCTATGAGTTCGTCGGCAAAACGCCGTTATTAGAACTTACCCATATCGAAAAGCTTTTTAACTTAAAAGCCCGTCTTTTCGCTAAGATCGAAGCCCTTAATCCCGCTGGTTCGGTTAAGGATAGGATCGCCTTATCCATGATCGAAGAAGCCGAAGGTAGGGGACTATTAAAAGAAGGATCGACCATCATCGAACCGACTTCCGGCAATACCGGGATCGGACTAGCCTCCATCGGGGCGATGAAAGGATACCGGGTTATCTTAACCATGCCCGAATCGATGTCGATAGAAAGGCGGAAATTATTAAAGGCCTATGGGGCGGAGCTAGTTTTAACTCCCGCTAGCGAAGGCATGAAAGGGGCCATCGCCAAGGCCGAAGAGTTAACTAAGGAAATCGAAGGCTCCATCGTTTTGGGACAATTCGTCAATCCCGCCAATCCGAAGATCCATTATGAAACGACTGGCCCGGAAATCTATGAG
>CAMOQM010000094.1 GCA_946622925.1 uncultured Caryophanales bacterium
ACGATTAAAGAAGTCACTTCGACCTTCGTCGCGGAGGCGTACCAGGCAAGTGAGGTGCCCACGCCCACGCTCGAGAGCGCGATAAGGGAAATCAATGTGCCAAGGATAAGACGGGATCTCTTCATGATTATGCCGCCCTAGTTACCTGGAATTGTAAGCCGAGGTTGAACTTGCTACCGATGGCCAAATCGATCACAGAGTGATCCCAGCCTTCTAAATAAATGGTCGTGGTTAAATGGGCCACCCTTTCGGTGTCATCACTAGTGATGGCCACGTATTTGCCGCCCGTTAGGTTACCGCCATTGTCATTTGGGGCAATGGTCGACATGGTCTCATATTTGGCAGCGCCTTTATTAACGGCGTCTAATTGATCTTTGGTATAACCGGTGGTGCCCTGCTTATGCTTAGCTACGAAAGTAGAAAGGTCCTGCTTACCAGTACCATTAACGTCTTCAAGGGCATCGCTAGCAAAGCTAGAACCAGCCGCTCCTTGGGGACGCTCGATATCACCATAGATGATTTCTTTGCCATAGCCATCGCAATCGTAATACCCGTCCTTATTTAGGTCGAGTAAGCCGGCGGCTATGGTTTCCCCCGCTGCTGTTTCTTCGCTTGAGGGGTTCAAGATGAAGTGATTGGTCGTTTCGGTGACTTCCTTGCCATCGAAATGGACGCGTAAGGCTTTGAAGATATCATGATCGGAGTTGGTTTGGGCCTTAGCTACCGCTTCGGTAACCCAGACCTTCTCATTAGGAGAATAGAATTCCTTGCCATCGGCATCGGCACGGGTAACCCTGAATATGAATTTAATCTGACAATAAGAGCTCGTGGAAGCGTTATGGATAAGGGTGCTATATGCCATCGGCGCCTTCTTTAAGGCAAAGGTATCGCCCGCTTTATAGCCTAACGAAGTAACGGGGGCTAATTCATCGGTCGCATAATTTGTCTTGCTTAGATAAGCATTGATGGCATCGCTTTTGATTCCGGCTCCGACTTCGGCCCAATAATAATTGGTGTTTTCTTCTCTAGTTAAACCTAGGTTTTGGTTATCGCCTACGAAATCTACCGTGGATTCGAGTCCGATTTGAATCTGCTCGGACTGGTAAACGGAAGTACCCGAATAAGAAGCCGTGGCTCTAGTGTTGGAAGCATACCACGCGACGGTCCCGGAAATGGCACCGGCAAAGGAGGATAACATGGATGCAACGAAAATCGCGCCTAAAGTGCTGGTGATTTTAATCTTCATGGCTTTTCCTCCTTTCTTTTGATCCAGATATCCGGGCAAGGCCTATGACTAATAGACCCTGCCCATATCTAGACTGAAATAAACGTGATAAGCGATTAGGGTTATATATTGGTTAAAATGAACAAGTTAGGTACATTACCTAATGAAATGAATCGATCGCCGCGAATTAAGGATTCGTCGATGGTTGCTGTTGGCTGTCATCGATATCCAAAGCGCTGGTACCGAATTGAAGACCGACGTGGAATTTAGCACCGACAGTTTTGGTAATGTCCCAAATGCTGGATTTGGCGTTTTCTTCGCCTAATTTCGCCCAACCCTCAAGATAAATGCGGATGGTGCAAACCTTAACGGCATCGGTGGTGCTAGTGGTGATAGCCAAAGCTTTACCTTTGATATCGGTAGGATCGGAATCATCGGCGATCTTATGGGTGGTGTCATCAGCGGCTTTCTCGTGACCGCCATAGGTCTTGGCGACAGGTTTTTCGTCAACGGTTTCCTCACCGTAAACGAGTTCTGGGAAAGTGCCGTTTTGCCAAGTGTATTTTTTGGCAGTGTCATTGCCAACTGGTCCGCCTAAATCCAAAGGTCCATAGACGTTCATCCCAGTAGCGGAATAATCGGTCTGTGAATAGGTGGCAAAGCCAGCGCCAGCAGCGTCATAAACGGCAACGCGAAGAGCTTCGGTAACATCGTATTTTCCATCCCCGGTGATAGCTTGGAAAGTAACATCGGTTAAATAGATGTTCTTGTTAGCAAAATAGGTGGGATTATTGCCGCCATCATTTTGTCTAACTTTAGCATAGACGGTGAATTCATAATAGTCGGCGCTAGTAGCCTCTCCCCAAGTGCTGGGTTTGGTGCTTTGATACATCGGATTCTTGTAGAACTTAGTCGGGGCCTTATCTAAAGCTAAGGCCTCGGAAGTAATTGGCTTAAGGGTGAATTCGTTTTGAATGGTTAAGACACTACCGAATCCATTATTAGCATTGTCAGAGATCAAAAGATCTTCAGTGACTCCGCCGGCGACGCCGCTAAGTTCGGCGGTGGCGCGGGTGGAATATTGATACCAAGCGGCGGTACCAGAGATTGACCCTACGATGCTAGCACCCATGGCAATCGCCATAGTTGCAACGATTACCTTTTTAGTTGTGTTAGTTTTCATGAGCGTTTATTTCAACTCCTAATCTGATAGATGCCCCAACCGGGACTTTACCCCAGGCTTCCGGATCATAACCTTCGATCCAGGCCACTATGGTGTAACGTCTGATGGCGTTGGGGGCGAAATTGTATCTCGCATATGAGGTGATCGTTTTGGAGTTATCGTCGAACTTTTCGGCCAAACGGTGCTTTTCATCCTCGCGTTCCCCTTCTTCTTGGGCGTGTCCGCCTCCGCTAGGTGGAACGGAAATGAATTCTTGATAGGTCGTATTGCCTTCGAGGCCGATGTTAGCGAACTTGGACTTCTTGGCGTAGACCTTATAGTCATGCTCATCCGAGAAGGCGTCGTGGTCAAAGATCATGACCCTTAAGACGTCGTCAAGGTATCTTCCGCTAGCGTCCGGTTCGCTTTCCTCGATCTTGAATGTGATTACATAAGAGGCGGTAATGCTGCCGGAGTTCTTTAGGAAGAATGAGTACTTAAAGAAGTCTAGAGTGCTGGATTCTCCGTTTTTGCCTTGAACAAGTGCAACGTTAGAAGGGGTTACCGAATTGGCTTGATCCAATTTGGCAATACCGGCATTTGCATCCTCGCCTTCCTCTCTCAGCCTATTTAATACAGATTCATAGGTATAACCTGGGGTGTATAAGGTTGAGCAGTCAGCGCGAAGTAACGTCTGCGGATTCTTGAAATCCCTTTCTTCGTCTAATGCGAGAGAAACCTCACCATCATCGACGGATACGGTGAAGGTACCGACCTGACGACCAAGAAAAGCGATGATACTCATTGAGCCTACGCCCAAAAAGCCAACGGCCGCGCATATGGCGGCGATCTTGATGATGGTCCGTTTCCTCACTAAATCCAATGCGATCATATACGAGTGTGCTGATAATTACGTATAGCACGTATAGAAATTAAAACTGTCCCAAATGGGACATCTTCTGGGCTGGTGCCTATCATCCTTGATCTGCCAGCCTTTACGAATGTCCCTAAGGCAACTGGCTATCTAGGATTACTAGACCCTCTAGTTTTGCGTCCCCGCATCACTGCGGGTTTGCTTTTATCTCGCCCACAATATACCCTCCCGGAAACGAGTTGGCAACAAAAAGTTTTCAGTTTTATATTTATATAGTTACCTAAAGTATAAGAAAAACGCCCTTGTTACGGGGCGTTTTGGTCTTAGTCTTCTTTCTTTCCGAGGTCCTGGGCGAGTTCCGCCATCAAGGCCTTCTTATCGTCATCGCTGAGATCGTTGAGCTTAACCGGTTCCTTTTTGGTGGATTTCCTTACGTAGATCACTAGGGCAATGATGTTACCCGCGAGTAATACGAATAAGGGAATTACATACGATACTAAGTAAATAGTAGGATTCTTTAGAAGATAACCGATATATCCTTCAGCGGTCTGGATGTCCACCGCGGTTTTGCCTACCGTATTGGCCAACATTATTATGTTGAACACGGCAAGGCCCAAAGTCACGACTACGTCGAGCACTAACGCGGCAATGATTAGAGGCTTTTTGGACTTCTTCATAAAGGTGAAACTATCGTCAAATAGTAATGATATCTTATATCCGAATCTGGAATGATACCACCACTTTTTGAATTAAGTGTGGAATTAATCGAAGAAATTAGGGCTCAGCTTAGGCTTTGTATTCACGAGCGTAGAACTTCATGCTGGCGCTGATCTTATCCATGGCAGAAGCGGTAACGACGTCCGGATCGGTTCCTTCGAACCAAGCAACGCCTGTGTAATTTAAGTGGACAGTTGTTGATGCAACACCAACGAATGTTCCTAAGTAATCAACACGACCTTCAGCGGTTGTTCTGTTAACGGCTTTGTCAGCTGGTAATCCTGTTTCATAAG
>CAMOQM010000095.1 GCA_946622925.1 uncultured Caryophanales bacterium
TTGGGTTTTCCGCCTCACGCCCCCGATGATTTCTTCTTCGTGGATAGTGGGGGATTTGACCATGAGTTCGCCGCTTTCGTCGATCTTATATTCGAAGCCATGGAACGGACGCCCAATGGAACCTTTCATGCGGTTTTCGACGCGCGGGGATTGTTCGACGGAAGAAACGCCGATTTCGGTCATACCGAATCCGTTATAGAGAGGATAGCCTAGACCGTTGATTAATGAGAGGGTCTTCGGTGAGAGGAAGCCACCACCCGAGATGCAATAACGGATCTTATTGCCGAGGACTTTCTTTTGGAAGGTATTGGTGGCAAGGCGAGAAGCAACAAAGCCGGCTTCCCTGCGGGAAATCTTATGGGTGTTGTAGGCGATCATCTTTTCGGCGATATCGCTGGTCCGGGGTTTGGACTTGGCGATGGTACGAGAAACGGTTTGGGCCACCCCATCCCAGAACATCGGGACGCTATAGAGGTGGGTGACTCCGCCTTTTTGGCAGGCATAAAGGAGATCGCGGGTGGAAATGGAGGAAGGATAGACGATGGTCTTTCCATAATAGCTATACCAAAGGAAGACCGCCACGAATCCGAAGATGTGGTGGTAAGGTAGCATAGCTAAGATATGGATGGGAGAAGGATACATCAAATCGTCGGTACGTCCGGGGATGGACAAAGAAGCGACGATTTGGGCGACCATGTGTTTGCCATGGAACACCATCATCTTGGCATCGCCGGTGGTGCCGGAAGAGCAGAACATGGTGGTATCTTCCCAGTCGGGGATGAAATTGTAATTGGTGGGTTCGCTTAAAATCGAATTGACCCGATAAGTCGGAACCACGAAATCCTCTTCGTCATTAGCGATTAGGGCCACGGCTTTAGATTGGCGTAATAAGTTATTGGTATTGTCCTTAGGAAGCCTAGCGTCGATAGCTAGGGGAACGTGCCCAGTCATCAAAATGGCCCAATAGAAAACCGGCCATCTCGGGGAATTCTTTAACTTAATCCCAACCACGCTTCCGCGGGCCGTGCCGGAAAGGATGGTGGATAATTTAGAGGCGGCATTAAAGACTTGGTCCTTGGTTTCACCATAGGTGATATGCTGGGGACGGCCGTCTTCGTCGAAATAGATACTAGCCCAAGCTCGGGGGTTGCGTTCCATTATCGCGTTATAGATATCTTCAAAGGTTCTTCTGGTTTCAAGGAGTTTGGCGGTGGCCCCCATGAAGGCCTCGACCGCAGAATGTTTGTCTTTTCTCATATGGAAGATATTAAATCTTCTCTCCTCTATTGGCTATTATTTTTTTCTTAGAAAACACCTTTGGCGTTATTTTGTCTTACTTTGAGACTGATCGTGGGTATAATCCCATCTTAACAGCCAGGGAGGCCGCAAGCATGGAGACGAGGAAATGCCCCAAATGTGGAAAAGAAGTCACTAACGGAAGCAAAACCTGTCCAGATTGTGGGTCTACATTAATCGAAAAAGGGAAGGAAGTCTCTTTCCAAAGCGACCGTGAAACATTAATCCATCGCATCCGTGACTACGATACCAGTAACGATTGGATCTTATTGGCCTTAGGCATAGTTTTCACCTTCTCGGTAGCCGGTATCGTGTTATTGGTTTTAGGCATCGTCGGATTAGTCCGTCATGATGGCAACAACAAGCAAGTTAGAGATATCGCCTATTATGATTCCAATGAAGATTATTTTTATTTAGTTTCCTATAACGGAAACGAAATGAAGATAAAGCCAAAAGACTGCAAGGGCACCGTCAAATGGGAAAACGGAAAAGTATATTACACGACCAATTTCTTAGGCAAAGGAAGCCTAGAAGAAGTCAATGACTTTAATGACAAAGTAAATAGCCTCTGTGAAGGTTACTTCTAAAGAAGTTTCGATTATTCGGGATTTTCTGCGTTTTCTTCCTTATCGGATTTGGCGCAGATTTTCTTTCCATCGGAGAAAGCGATAACGTAGTCTCCGACGTCGTGTCTTATCATGGCGTTGGGCGCGATTTTGGCGTAGTTGCCAATATTGATGTTACCAAGTAGTTTGGCCCCGGTTCCGACGATAACGTGGTTTCCAAGGGTTGGATGGCGTTTGGTCTTAGCTAAGGAGACCCCACCTAGGGTCACGCCATGATAGATGGTGCAATCGTCCCCAACGACCGCGGTTTCCCCGATTACCACACCCGAGCCATGGTCGATGAAAAGGCGTTTGCCGATCTTGGCGGCCGGATGGATTTCAATTAATGTGACGCGCCTAGAATGGGCGGCGATCAAATCGGCGAGGAATTTCCATTTCAATTTGGCATGGAAGAAGTGGGCGATGCGGTGATAGACCATCGCCTTAAAACCCGGATAAGTGAAAAAAATCTGGATTTTGCTCCTAGCCGCTGGATCGCGGTCGAGGATCGATTGGAGAAGGCTAACTTCTTTTTCTTTCTTCTTTGCCATACGCGCTACGCTTTAAGCGTGGTAAAATCGTAACCGAAACTCGACTAGGACGCAAACGATATGAACCCATTTCCCAAAAACTATACCATCGTATACATGGGCACCCCCGAAATCTCCGCCCAGGTTTTGGAGGCTTTATTAGAAGAAGGCTATCCCATCGTGGCCCTTATCACCTCTCCCGATAAGGAAGTCGGCCGGAAACGGGTTTTGACCCCAACCCCGACCAAAGTGGTGGCCACCAAATATGGGATTCCCGTCTATCAGCCTAAGAAAATCCGGGAAGATTATTCCTTCCTAGAGGAGATAAAGCCGGATTTGATTTTGACGATGGCCTATGGCCAAATCGTGCCCCAAGGGGTTCTTGATGTCCCTAAGGATGGCTGCCTTAATCTCCACGGATCGCTTCTTCCAAAGCTTAGGGGAGCCGCCCCGATTCAACGGGCAATTATTAATGGGGATGAAAAAACAGGCGTAACCCTCATGGAAATGGTTAAGGCCATGGACGCGGGTAGGATGTATGCCTCGTTAGACGTTAAGATTGAGGAAGATGATAACTACACTTCCCTTTGCCAAAAGATCGCCAAGGCCGCCATTGATTTGACCCTCGATGCCCTTCCTTTATACGTCAAGGGTTTGCTCTCCGGGGTCGCCCAAGACGAAGAAGAAGTGACTTTCGCCGCCAAAATCAATCCCGAAGATGAAAAGCTTAATCTCGAATTAGGCAAGGCGGATTTCCTTAATTTTATCCGTGGATTATCCAAAACCCCGGGTGGATATTTACTCCTTAATAACGAGAAATTTAAAATTTATAAAGCCCGGATTGCTGACGATTTAGTTAATGGAGAAGTCGGCACCCTTAGTTTCACTAAGAAAGAGGTTTTATTGCAGTTAAAAGACGGCCATTTGTCATTATTAGAGGTCCAGCCCGCCGGCAAAAAGGAAATGGATGGATCTTCTTTCGCCAATGGATACCGTCATCTAGAAGGGGCTAAGCTCGTCTAATATGGCCCTTTATTACTCCCTATCGGTTCACCAGTTCGTCGATTTTTTGTTGCGCTCCGGCGACATCGATAACCGCATCTATAACCAAGAGACGATGGGACTGGGGAGTAAGATGCATGCCGCTTTCCAAGCCGAGCAAGGCAAAGATTATTTAAGCGAAGTGGCATTATCGGGCCAGATAGAAGTGGAAGAGGGGACGATTGTCCTCCAAGGTAGAAGCGATGGCATCATCGTCGGTGGGCCTTACCCCATAATCGACGAAATCAAGTCCACGGTTCAGGATCTAAAAACCTTTGCCACCGTTCAAGAGGAATGGCATCTAGGCCAAGCCTTATGCTATGCCTATATGTACCTAAAGCAAAAAGGCGGCGAAAAAATAGGTATACGCCTTACTTATTTATCGCAAGTCGGCAAGGGGAAATGGATTCGCGATTTCACTTTTTCCAGCGAGGAAGTCTTTGCCAAAGTCGAAGGCTATGCCCGGTTATATTTTGAGTATCGACGTGAAGATAGAGAGCACATTAAGCAACGTGACCAATCGGTTAAAGAACTCAATTTCCCCTATGGCAAGTTTAGACAAGGCCAAAGGGAATTATCAAAGCTAGTCTATGGCAGCATAAGCAAAAATAGAGTCCTTTTCGCCGAAGCCCCGACTGGCATTGGCAAAACCATGGCCACCTTATTCCCGGCCGTGAAATCCTTCAAAGAAGGGAAGGTGGACCGCATTTTCTATTTCACCGCGAAAACCACGGGG
>CAMOQM010000096.1 GCA_946622925.1 uncultured Caryophanales bacterium
GAAAAAGGGTCATTAAAACAATGTAATTTGTTTTTCTCGCCAACTCTCTTGTTTGGCAATTACTAGCTTATCGCCAGGAAGTGGACCGCCGATAAGGAAAGAGGAATTCGGATCATGGAGTCCGTGGTTTCTTAATATGTTTTCCTTAGAGGAATTCGCATAGCAATATTTGCATAGATGCAAGCAAGAATCATAGGCCCCGATGTCATTGGATAAGAAGCAAGCGCAGCCTTCCCTAGCTCCTTTCTTACCAGTGGGAAACCTAAGCTTTTCCCCGACCGCCTTTTCATAGAAATCAGTGGTCATACAACCAGTGGTTATCGCCCCATAGGCATCCCACTTTTCTGATTCATGGCACATCACCAAATCCATGCCATTGTCCTTAGCGATCTTAACGAAGGCCCTAACTATTTCATTCCTATCCGCTTCATTGACTTCTTTAAGCTCGGGAAAGTTCTTTTTGACCTTGGGATAGAGGTCGACGAAAGAGATGACCGCGGTCTTGGAATAGCCTTTCAACAAGGCGGCCATTTTGGTGAAGCTACGGATATGTTGCTCCACGGTATAGCGTTCGTTTATTAGTATAGGATCATAACGCCAACCCACGCTATTTAAGCCAAAGGTCTGGGATATGGTCTTAAAGTCTTCAATGACCTGATGCTTGTCCGGAACCCCGGGTTCTATATCCTTGCCATAAGGGGTAATCGTTACATAGAAATAGACGCCTGGATAAACCTTCAATTTGTCTAGATAAGGGACGAAAGGACCCGGGTTTTTGCTGCAAAAAGCCAAGCAATCCACTAAATTTGGGTCTAAAGAGTATCTAGTTACCAAGCTAGGATAATAAGGATTTCTAACGTCAACGAAACCTTCTTCTAGGCGCTTTAAAAACCAAGGGGTATAAAAAGCTAAAATGTCGGTTCTTTGGCCGGTGTTGATTATCATGCCCTTATGACTAATAAAGCGGCAGCCATATTCCCATAATAAACAATCTGTCCGGAATAATTCCTCGTGGTGTCGCTTCTAGCGTCATAACGGCCCAAGGTCATGCCCGCATAGTTTTTTGCCACGATATCGCCGTTACTTTCATGGTCGAGGTAGCCAATTATCATCCTCGAGTAGTTGCGAATCGTCTCCCTAGTAGCCATATTAGTTCCTTCTTTCCTTCTTATTTTAGACGAAAAGAAAAGGCAGGTCGATTGACATGCCTTAACTAGATTATCCAAGTTCGACGGCAAGGAATTCCTTAAACTTCGGGGTGGGGTTACCAAATATCTCATTGGTTGGCCCAAGGCAGTCCACCACTCCCGAATATAGGAACATGGTTTTGGAAGCAATCTTCTTGGCGAATTCGATTTGGTGGGTAACTAGCACCATGGTAACCCCTTCTTCGCGTAACTTGGCCATGACCCCACAGACTTCGGCCACCATTAAGGGGTCCAAAGCCGAGGTTGGCTCGTCGAATAATAGGATTTCGGGATCCATGCATAATGACCTGGCGATGGCCACCCTTTGCTTTTGTCCGCCTGATAAAGAGGCGGGGAAGGCTTTGGCTTTTTCGGCTAGCCCAACCTTATTTAGATTTTCCATGGCAATCCGCTTAGCTTCTTCTTTGCTTCTATGGAGGACTTTCCGCTGGGCGATTATGCAATTATCGAGGACGCTCATATTGGCGAAAAGGTTAAAGGACTGGAACACCATGTTGATACGGGAACGGACCTTATTTTCATCCACGTGGCGGCCCAATATGTTTTGGCCTTGGAAAATGATTTCTCCGCCATCAGGATGTTCTAGCAAATTGATACAACGTAAGCAGGTCGATTTCCCTGATCCGGAATTACCAAGGATCACCAAGCATTCGCCTTTTTCTAAATCAAATGACACATCGCGGAGAACTTCTTCCCCATCGAAGGACTTGGAGAGGTTTCTTACTTCTAATACGCTCATGCCCTGGCCCTCCTAGAACGGAATCCAAATATTTGTTTGCCTTCTAACTTGATGCCGACTAACTTCAAAACCAAGTTGCTTAACAAAGTCAAAATCAAATAGATGAAGGCGATGATGATATAGGCGGCCATGAAGGCATAGGATTCGTTAGCGGCGTTATAGGCGGCGAAGTAAAGTTCGGCGACGCCGATGACGTTTAAGACGGAAGAGTCTTTGATATTAACGATCCATTCGTTGCCGATGGTGGGAATGGCGTTACGTAAGGCCTGAGGCAAGATGACCGACCAAAGGGTCTGATTGGCGCTAAGCCCCAAAGATCTCGCCCCTTCTTCTTGCCCCTTGTCTACCCCATTTAAACCAGAGAGGACGACTTCGCCCATATAGGCCGTGGTATTTAAGGTGATGACGATAAGACCGGCGATCATCCAGCCGTTGAAGACGTCGATTTGGGGCAAAATGTTATTCCAGTTAAGCCCCATGGCCATGCAGCCATATTTGAAGATAAGGGCCTGAACCATCATCGGGGTTCCCCTAATCAAAGCCGAATAGCCGATGCAAAGGCCTTTGACGACGTACTTTAACCCCCTAACTATCCACGGGTCGGTTGGCTTGGGTTTAAGCCTTTTGCCTAGGGCGAGGAAGATGCCTAGCAAGAGCCCCACGAAAGTACCGACCACGGAAAGGACCAAGGTGCCGGTAAGGCCAAGAAGGAATTGCCTCCAATAGCCCGAAAGCAGTCGCCCAATATCCTCACCGAGGTTCATTGGGCACCCCCAGAACGTTCCACCGCGGCATTCATCAAAGATTCGCGGTCGGTCTTAGAGATTTTCGAAAGCACGCTATTGATATTATTTAGCAGGGTCGTGTCACTTTTCCTAACTCCGATGCTGACGCCTAGTTCGCTTCTAGCTTCGCCAAGAACCTCTTGGTCGAAATGAACGATACCTAGCCCACTTAATTTGCTAGAAATGGAGACGGCGACCGGAAGTTCGGCGGTCATGGCAAAGGCCGAGCCGTTAACCACGTCTTGGGCGGCCAAGGCGAAAGTAGCGACTGGAGTGACGTGACGCGCCCCATATTCGGAAGCGAAGACATCGATTACGTCATTAGTGACGGTGGCGACTTGGGAAACGATATTTTGCCCTTCCACCAAATCGGCGAAATCGGTTTCGCTTAAGGAGGCTTCATATTGGGAAGCCACGCTGGCGGAAGTAACTAAGACTAGTTCAGAACGATAATACTCTTCGGTAAAGGAGATTTGCCGCCTTCTTTCCTCGGTATCGGTCATGCCGGCGATAATGGCATCAATGGAATTCATCTGCAAGTCGGTGATAAGGGATTCCCAATTGGTTTGGACGATCTCAACTTTCTTACCAAGTTCTTGGGAGATGCGCTTGGCGATTTGGATGTCATAGCCATCGGCGTGTTTGCCGGCGTGGTTAGCGATGGGTAAGGTGAAATTAGATTCGCCTTCCGCCACCCAGTTAAAGGGGATGTAAGCACATTCTAATCCAATGCGGATAACATCCTCGGATGAAGAGCCACCGCAGGAAGCCAAAGTTCCGACGGTCGCAAGTAATAAGGCCATATGCCTAAATGCTTTTGTTTTCATAAAAGAAAACCTCCTGTCTGCCTGATCGATGGGCTTACCAATGCGACCAGGATCCAGAAGGACCGTCTCATCAATAGTGCCAACCTGAGCCTTTTTAACCCAGGAGAGTCCAGAGGGTATTTCCCTAAGTCCCAACTCAGCATCGCTAGGCGGCGATGGAGGTTTCGGCGCTCTTGCCTTTCACTTAGCCCCGTTTTGCCTGATGGTGCTAAGCTACTTTTCTGTAGCGCTCCTCTATTCGATCGCCGTAATGATACTCGCGTTTAAGATAACTGCAAGCAAAAAACATCATGATTTTTAATGCGAAATCTAGAGTTTCCAAAAGAAAAGACGACCCTTTCGGATCGCCTTATTGGGCTTCACCTTTATTCTAATAGGCTGCAGTCATTAATCCAAATTATCGGTAATTTTGTTGAAAGTTCCGGAGGCGGAATAATCTCCATGCTTCTCGTATGAATTATTGAACTTGATCTGGGTTTCAGACTTGGAGGATAAGTGGCAAGAGAAATCACCGTCTTTATGGGGAATATCGATTAAGAGAGTACCGCCGCTGATACGGATCTTGTAATTTTCTACGCTATGGAGAGGAGTTTCGCCATGGGTCTTGTTATTATCGCTTACGTAAAT
>CAMOQM010000097.1 GCA_946622925.1 uncultured Caryophanales bacterium
AGATTACGCCCACTGGTTCGGCGATTTCGGTGATGCCGGTGACCGGGTCTTCGCTGATGACGCCGACGGTTTTAAGGTGGCGCATGTTATTGACCACGTATTCGCAAGCGAATAGGTTCTTCGTGGCCTTATCCTCAAAGACGCCGCGCTTAGTTTCGGCGATGGCGCTAGCGGCCAAGGTGCCATGGTGATCAAGTCCGGCCACCGAGCACTTAGCCACGATATGGTCGACTTGTTCTTGGTCAAGGAGCAATAATTCGTCCAAAGCCTTTAAGGCGTTTTCCACTAAGCCATTAACTTCTTCCTCAGGGGTTAAGACGACTTCTTTTTCTTTCTTTTCCATATTAATTAACCTCATTTCTTAATTTATGCTGCAGTAGCGCGAAGCTACTTGCTAAATTAACGTTTTCGATGCTGATTCCTTCTTTGACCTTTAAATGGGTTGGAACAAAGTTCCAGATACCCTTTATGCCGGCATTTACGAAGCGTTCAGCGATGTCTTGGGCAACGTTAGAGGGAGTGGCCAATATCACGATTTCTAAGCCTAGTTCCTCCACCTTGCTACCTATTTGATAGATGCTATAGATTTCTTTGCCATTCTCCTTATTGCCGATTAGCGTCGGATCATTATCGAAGCCACAGACAATCTCTAAACCGAAGTCATCAAATCCCTTATAGTTCATTAAGGCTTTGCCTAGATGCCCTACCCCCACAACGGCAGCCTTGGTAAGGCTACTATAGTTAAGGAAGAGTTTGATGTCTTCGATAAGCTCGGCGATATCGCGTCCCGACTTAGGCTTGCCATTACAACGGGTTATCGCCTGTAGATCCTTCCGCACCTGCTCTTCGGAAAAGGAAAGTTCCCTCGATAATATTGGAGCGGATACACTTCTAACCCCCCTTTCGCGCATACCCAGTAGGCACTTTAGGTAGATGGGGTATCTTTCGATTTGGGGAGGCGAGACTTTTCGCATAATCAGTAATTTTTTACTGGTAAGACTATAGCAAGGTGAATAAGAATTATCAATAATTTTTTACTGATATCCTATTTATCTACCCATTTAGTGTTTAAGGATGTATAATTTGTAAGAAAAGTAAGAAAGGTTAGACAATGGAACAGGAAGATAGATTCATCGTGTCCGTCAAAGTCGGACCCAAGGGCCAAATCACTATTCCCAAAGAGGCTAGGAAAATGTTTGATATTAAAGAAGGCGAAACCTTAATGGTTTTAGGGGATAAAAATAGAGGCCTAGCCATCGTTAAATCCGATGCCTTTTACTCCATAATGGAGGACAAATGATAATGGAAGACATACTAAGTATTGAAGGTTTGAATAAAACCTATCCCTCCTTCAAGTTAAAAGACGTTTCCTTTGCGGTTAAACCCGGGACCATCATGGGCTTCATCGGACGTAATGGGGCAGGTAAAACCACCACTTTAAAAGCCATAATGAACATCATCCATTATGATTCGGGTACCATCCAGGCCTTTGGCACGGATATGAAGGAAAACGAATTAGAGAATAAGCAACGGATCGGCTTTGCCTTAAGCGAGCTCAATTACTATCCTAACAAAACCATCCGTCAGCTGATGAAATCCACCAAGCGTTTCTTTAAAGATTTCGATGAGAATAGATTCGAAGAAGCCTGCAAACTATTTAACCTTAGCCAGAATAAAAAACTCGAAGAACTCTCTAGCGGCATGAAGGTCAAATATTCGGTCGCGGTGGCTTTATCTCATCACGCCGAACTCTTGATTTTAGACGAACCCACCTCGGGATTAGACCCCGTATCCAGGGACGAAATCCTCGATATCTTTAGGAAAATCGTCAAAGACGGTAACCGCTCAATCCTCTTCTCCACCCATATCACCAGCGACCTAGATAAATGCGCTTCCGATATCACCTATATCCATGAAGGAGAAATCCTTTATACCGGAAAGAAAGATTCCTTCGTCGATTCCTACCGCTTCGTCATCGATAAAAGCAAGAACCATGACTACGAGAAGGAATACGTTTCCTTTAAGGAATTAGACGACCATATCGAAGGGTTAGTCAAAAAAGACAAAGAGAAATTCTTCGTCGATAAAGGGGTTGAGGTCAAGGAACCCGACCTCGAACAGATTATGATTTACCTAGAAAGGAGAGATAAAGATGAAAGCTTTGCTCTATAAGGAATTCACGTTGGCGATGCACCCGCTATGTTACGTCTTCATCGCCTTATTCCCTTTGATGATATTGATCCCCAACTACCCCTTAGCCATAGGCTTTATCTGCGTTTTGAATTGCTATCCAATCGTCTTTTTGGGCGCCAAAAATGGGCAACAAAGCAACGACCTCCTCTACTCGGTTTTGATGCCGGTTAGGAAAAAAGACATAGTCTTAGCTAGGATTATTCTAGTTTTGGTTATGCAAGCCGCCTTTATCCTCCTTACCACCGCTTTATATCCACTAGCCAGGATCATAAACGCCAATATGCCGGATGCAAAAGACGTGGGTCTAAACCTAAATGGCTATGTTTCCCTTATCTCAATCGTCATTATTGGCTATGCCCTGGCCGATTTAATCTTCTTCCCCATCTACTATAAGGCCGGCAAATCTATCGTGGTCTCCACCTTATTCACCATCTTAGGCTTTGTCTTCTTTTTGCTTATCTTCACCCTTGCATTACCTATGATCCCTGGCCTAAGCGGCTATAAGACCTTCCTTTGCGATTCTGGGTTAGGCGTCCAATTTGGCTTATTAGGTGGGGCTTTGGCCTTAACCGCCATAATCCACTTCCTCGTCTATAAAATCTCTTCAAAAGAACTGGAACAAGTCGATTTATAATGCAACCTACCGCTTCATTTTTGCCCATATCTTCTAGGGAAGAATTCCGCGCTTGGCTAATGGAGAATTCCACCAAAGCCAAGGAATGCTATTTGATATTAAAACTAGGCAAACCCCAAGAGGATGGTTCTTTCTATTATCTTGACGCCGTCGAGGAAGCCCTTTGCTTTGGCTGGATAGATTCGACCGCCAAAAACGAAAATGGGATCCTCTACCGCCGCTTCTCGCCTCGAGTTAAATCTAGCCCTTGGACTGAGCTTAATAAGGAAAGGTGCCGCCGTCTTATTAAGCTAGGACTTATGACCAAACAAGGGGCCAAGGCTTTGCCCCCTCTAGGACCGCGTAGCTATAAAATCGATCCCGATGTCGAAGCCGCCCTTAAAAAAGAAAGAGTCTATAAAACCTTCAAAAGCTTCCCGCCCCTCTACCAAAGAGTAAGGGCCTATAACGTCGCCTTTTATAAGAAATTAGATAAGGAGATGTACCAAAAAGCTTTGGAAAATCTAATCAAATACACCAAAAAAGGAGAGATGTTTGGTTTTTGGAACGACTTTGGTCGTTTGTTAGATTATTGATTCCCCTACCATCGAAGTCGCCGGGAAAAAATAGGTGCCAAAAACTTTGTCATCGGAACTGGCCAAACCTATGGGTTAATCTCATCTTTAACCCCGTTATTACTTAAAAAGTAAGCTAATAGATTTCTTAGGCCAGAAGCAAACTGGCCTTTTCTTTTTTGCTTTTTTGGCTTAACTTTAGCGCTTTTTTAGCAGTCTCTAATTTAGACTTGCCCTTGTAAAAAGGACCCTAACCTATGGCTAAGACCTGCTTATTCTATTCCAAAGACCTCTCTTTCCTAAAGGAATGTCTCGAAATCGCTTTAGATATAAATGATTTGGATTATCGTTTTTTCGTTGATGTCGGTAAGGCCAAAGAAAGTCTAATCTCCCAAGGCGTTAAATGCTTGGTCTTACCCTTTTCTGGCTTAGATTCCATCCGAAATGGGGAAATGGACCTTTTCCCCTATGCGGAGAATATCGTCTTAGTCGGTAGCCATGCCTCAAGCAAGAATAACCTTTCCGGTTTATTCCCCCAAAAGACCTTCCATTATCTAAGCGCCCCATTAAACAAAGCCAAACTCGAGGGTATCCTAAATGAACCCGTAGCCCAACAGGTCTACCTTAATTGCTTTGGCCCCTTCGACGTTTACGTCAATGATGAGCCAATCCAATTCCATAGCAAGAAAGCCAAAGAACTACTCGCCATCATGGTCAGTTATCCTAGTAACAACCTCTCTTTGGATTTCGTGATTTCCTTGCTTTGGCCTAATCATGATACCTTCTTGGCAAAACGC
>CAMOQM010000098.1 GCA_946622925.1 uncultured Caryophanales bacterium
GGATCCTCATAAACGGCCTTTTGCCCGTCGATGACGTTACGGGTGGCTTGCTCAAGGATGAAATCATAGATCCCCGATTTAGAAGGGAAATACTTGTAGATGGTTTTCTTGGAGATATGGATAGGTTTGCAAACGGAATCCAAAGTGACTTTCGGACCAACTTCGTTAAATTGGTTCACGAATTCGTCGACGATGGCTAATTTAACATTGTTATCGTACATTAGGTTTAAAACCTCCGTAAATCCCTTTTAAACTAAATATAGTTTATTGAAACGGGATAAAAAGTGCAACAAAAATAGGGTTCCGATAGGCAAACGCCAAAAAAGAACCAAATTGTATAGATATAATGCCCCATGTAGTCTTACTTATATACTTTCCGCCCTCATTTTCATATATAAGGAATCAAAAACCTGGTGTCCATGCCGAAAAGAAAGGAAAAAGCCTAGCGTGCAGGGCGCTAGGCTAGTAGTCAATGGAGCATCCAGCCGGATTTGAACCGACGGTGAGTGAGTTGCAGTCACTTGCCTTACCACTTGGCTATGGATGCGGCGAGTAGGATTATATCCTCATTCGCCCGGGAAGGAAACCCCGAATTAGACTTTCTTCGAGACTTCCTGCCGGCGTTTGACTTTGATGGAGTGATAATAACGTTTGGTGATCACCGAGGTAAGGATACCCGCGGCCGCTACCGCCAAGATTATGGCGAAGATGATGACGCCCACCACGGGGAGGTTATTCGACTTCACGTCGCTCCACATGGCTAAGACGAATTTGTTGTTGCTGCCGTAATCTTTCATGACGGCGAGTTTCGGGATCATGTTCTGGTCCGGATATTGGGCATAGAATTGCCTACCGGCGGTCACACCCGATTCTAGCTCTTCGATTTCATCGCTATAGAAGAGATAGGGATTATCTTCGGGGGTCTCACCCGGCACCCCTTCGTAATCAAGGGTACCTTCGAACATATAAGTTAGGTCGCGGACGGTCCAGAACCAGGCATTTTCGTCATAGGCCTCTTCGTATTCGGGAGTCCCTTCTTCTAAGCCACCTTCGATTAGTTCGCTAGCGACGGTTTCATTGTAGGTGTTTTGATATTCTTCCCAGGTCATCTCCACGCCGTCAACCACCGCTTTTTCATAGGTGGAGCCGGACATATCGAAATAACCATAGTCGTCATTTAAGGGCTCGACTTTGCCATTAACTAGATGGAAGTATTCCTTGCCATCTTGGAGACGGTAACCGGTATTTTCATCGTAGATGAATTCGGCCGGTTTACGGTCGGCTTCGACTTCGGGGTCGCCCCCTTCTTCGACATAGAAGGCATCGGTATCGATATCTTCTTCTTCGGTGATGAAGTAGCTATCTTCCCACCAATCGGCTTCGTGATAGACCCACATGGCATAGGAACGGGGGTCATACCATTCCCTGATTAAGCCATGGACCGAATCACCGGCGATAAAGGAGGTATAGCCGATATATTCCATGTTGGCGGCGGCGACTTGGGGATCGCTAAGGAAATTGAGGAAGTCCTCGGCCACCGCTTTATGGGCGGCGTCGCTAGTAGCGGGGATCGACCAGGAATCGAACCAGATGTTGCCTCCGGTCTTAGGGACGGAGTAATAGATTATTTGGCCAGCTTCGTTTTCGGCCTTATCCATGGAATAGACGGCGTCACCGCTCCAGGCAAGGTTCATGCCGACGAGGCCTTTGACCATATCGTCTTTGCCGCTATCGACTTCGAATCCGAAGACGTTTTCCTTAAGGGAAAGGAGGTCGGCTTTAACAAGGGAAACCGACTTCTCGTCGCAACGGTTGAAGATTTCGCTTAATGTAGGATTGTAGTAAGTCGCGGCCTCTTCGTATTTGCCATCGATTAATGATAGGTCACCCGATTCCATATCGAAGTAACCGGAGTCGGTCATATTCTTGAGGATTTCTTCCTCAAAATGCTTCATGATGCCAACCGAATAAGTATCGCGCATGGAGTCTTTAACCGACATCATGGACTTATACTTCTTATCCCAAAGGGAGCCCCACTCCGCCATATCGGTTTTGATGGTCTCCTCGTCGAGATTCTTTTCCTTGGCGATCTTGCCAGGGTTATAAAGGATGCCTAAGGTGCCCCACATATAGCCCACCGAATAATCGGACATCTTTTCTTCGGTGGTCACCCCACCCACGGTGATGGGGGCGGTGATGGAATCCATCATATTGAGATGGTATTTGGCGCAATACTCGGTGTAATTAGGAACATTATCCAAATTGATCTTCTGGAGCATGTTCATCGACATCATCTTCTGGATGGTGTAGTCACTAGCCAAGATGAGGTCATAGGTGGATTTGCCCGTCTTCAAAGAAGAGAGCATGGTTTCGTTGGTGTCGTAGGTATCGTAGATTACCTTGACCCTTTTCCCGTTCAGCTTGGTTTTGGATTCATATTGTTCAAATCCAGAGAGGACATCGGAGAAAGTCGCGGTGACTTCTTCGCCAGTACTAGGATCGGTATAGGTATATTCGAATTCACCTTCACCGATATAGTCTTCGCAGTTAAGGACTTTGATGACGAAGGCCTCTTCGTTAGCCCCGCAGCTAGTTAAGGCGGCTAAAGCCGAGATTAAGGATAAGGCGAATAAAGGTTTATTATGTTTCATGGTTTATTCCCTCCCTTCTCTCTTTTTGCCGGATTTGGCTTTGATATTACGGTGAATCGTAACCAAGACGGCGGCGATAAGGACCACGATGAAGATAATGGTGGTCAAAGCCCGCATTTCAGGCGGAATCGGGCCTTTTTTGATCTTAGCTTGGACTAAGGTGGACAAAGTCTCGATGTTCTTTTCCCCCGATAATAAACCAGCCCCACGGGTGAAGGCGGTGACGATGAAGTCGTCGAGGGATAAGGTGATGGATAGCAGGAACCCCGAAGCGATGCCCGGAGTGATTTCGGGAATCGTGGTTTTGAATAAAGCCTGATTGGGGGTGCAGCCTAGATCAAGGGCGGCTTCGTATAAAGCCGGATCCATTTGTTGGAGTTTGGGCTTAACCGACAAATAGACGAAGGGTACCTGCAAAATGATGTGGCCTACTAGCAATGTCCAGAAGCTAAACACGTTAGCCCCGCCTAACATGTAGGATTGGATGAAGACGAACATGACCGTCAAGGATAAGGCGATGACGATTTCGGCGTTGACGACCGGGATTTGGGTCACCTTTTCGATGACGCCCCTAGCCCGCTTCTTGGAATAGAAGGCACCGATGGCACCGCAAGTGCCAAGCACGGTGGAAATGGTTGAGGAGATGATGGCGATAAGCAAGGTGTTGCCTAAGGCAATCATGATTTCCTCGGATTGGAATAAGCGGGAATAAAGGTTCCAGCTAAAGCCGGTCCAAGTTCCGATGTTAGTGGCCTCGGTGAAGGAGAAGGCGATTAGGACGAGGATAGGAAGATACATTAATAGCAAGACCAGCCAGATGGCACTCTGCCCGAAGACTTTGTGGAGGATGTTCCGGCGTTTGATCTTTTTCTGAACGGGGGTCATTACCATAAGCCTACCTTCCTTTCTTCCTTCTCTTTCCCAAAGCGGGAGGTTAGACCCATCGTGATGAAGATGAGTACTAACATGATGAACGCCATGAAGGAGCCGTCGTTCCACATGTTGTTATAGAAGCTATTGGCGATGGAGTTGCCAAATAAGGTGAGTTTTCCTTCGGAAAGGGTATCTGAGATGACGTAAGACGACATCGTCGGCATGAAGACCATTTCGGCCGCCGAAACGATACCGGGCACCGATTGGGGCAAGATGGCCTTGGTGAAGGTCTGAACCGGATTGCAACCAAGGTCGCGGCTAGCTTCAATTTGGGCCTTATCGAGCTTAATCATCGTGGTATATAAGGGAAGGATGGTGAAAGGCAAGTAGTTATAAACTAGGCCAATCATCGTCGAGATATAGGGATATTCCCCACCCTTAAGCCCGAACATATTGAGCAAGTCACGGGTCGCGCCGGTACGAAGGACGAAGTTGATCCACATCGGCATGATGAATAAGACGACCATGACGTAGTTCTTATTGACCTTCTTATCGGCTAACAAATAGGCGATAGGATAGCCAATTAGCAAACACAAGATGGTGTTAAGCACGCCTACGAACAAAGATACGATAAGGACGTTGATCTT
>CAMOQM010000099.1 GCA_946622925.1 uncultured Caryophanales bacterium
GGATTCACTTATAAGGAAGCGGCCAAGAAACATTTAGAAGATATGGGATATAAGGTTTTGGACTTCGGCACTTATAGCGAAGCCTCCTGCGACTATCCTCTATTTGCCCAAGACGCTTGCAAAGCCATCGTTAATGGGGAGGCTGAACTAGGCTTCAATATTTGCACCTCTGGCGAAGGCATCTGCATGGCCGCGAATAAAGTCAAAGGCATTAGATGCGGCCTAGGTTATGATGACGTAGCTTCGGGCAAAACCAGGGAACATAACCACGCAAACATGTTGGCTTTTGGGCAAAAGTATATGAAACTCGAAGATGTCTTAAGAAGAATAGATATATTCTTGGTTGAAAAACCTAGCCCTCTTGAAAAGCACATCAGAAGAGTCAACGAATTAGAATAATTCCCAAATTCCCCATCTACTTCCGTATAAGAAAGTATGGGGATTTTTGTTTTTTCGGTTTTCTTTTGCAATGAGGAGTTGCTTGAGGCATGACTGGTTTTGTTTGTCCTCGTTGCGGTAATTCCTCGCCTCGCTATATCGGATATAAAAACGGCGAGCCATATTGTCGTCGTTGCATTTCCTTTAGGGGAACGACCGTCGAATATAAACCAGGTTCACCAAAGAAGGTTTTCCTTAATTTGGGCTATCCCCTTTCCGATAAGCAAAAAGCCCTCTCCGATTCGGTGTTAGATAACTTTAAAAACGGGATCGACACTTTGGTTTATGCAGTGACAGGATCAGGCAAAACCGAGATTTCCTATGGAGTCATTGCCTATGCCATGTCACAGGGTTACAACGTTGGCTTTGCCTTACCTAGAACCGACGTTGTAATCGAATTATATTTTCGCTTAAAAGACGCCTTTCCTAACAATAGGATCGTTGCGGTTTATGGAGGTCACAACAAGACCTTAACCGGGGATTGCATTATCTTAACCACCCACCAACTTTACCGTTATCCGGGGTATTTTGATTTGCTGGTTTTAGACGAAATAGATGCCTTTCCATTCAAGGGTGACGCCACCCTTATGGCTTTCTTCAAAAAGTCCATTCGAGGGCACTATGTAATGATGAGCGCCACCCCCTCAAAAGAGGTGGTCGATCAGTTTAAAAAGCCAGGTCATGCGATGCTTACTTTGAGGACGAGGTTCCACCGCCACCCCATACCCGTTCCTAAGCTAATAAAAGCTCCGTTTTTCCTGCAATACTTTGTCCTTTTATCTAAATTAGGCAAGTTTTTGCGAGAGAAAAAGCCGGTTTTTATCTTTGTTCCAACCGTGGATTTGACCCAGTCCGTATTTGCCTTCATAAGCAAAAAATACCCACGCGGAAATTATGTCTCTTCCAAGCGGGAAGGGAGGCAAAAAATAATCGCCGACTTCAAGAACGGAAAGTATGCGTATTTGGTGACGACGGCGGTCCTAGAAAGAGGGGTGACGGTGGCCAAACTCCAAGTCATCGTCTTCCGAGCCGATGACGAGATTTATGATGCCGCCGCTTTAATCCAAATCGCGGGACGGGCCGGACGGAAAGCCAGCGATCCAACCGGAGAAGTTCTTTTCATCGCATCCAAAGAAAGCGAGGGGATAAAACGTGCCCAAAAAGAAATCAGTTTCTGCAACACCTTTTTGTAGGGTTTGCTTTAAGGACATTCGGCCCAATTCGTTTAAGGCATTCCTAAAGACCGATAATCGTCTTTGCCGAAAATGTTACCAAGGTCTCGAACCCTCCTTTTTCCGCTTTAAGCTCGGGTCTATCCCATTTATGGCCATCTATCCTTACCACGAAGGCTTTCAGTCTTTGTTATTTCAATTCAAGGGCTGCTTTGATATCGAACTAGCTCCGATATTTTTGGAGTTCCCCTTGCCATGGCTTAAGCTGCTTTATCATGGTTACTATTTAATTCCCGCTCCCTCTAGCGCGAGCCATAACCAAACGCGAGGTTTTAACCATGTGGTCGAAGCTTTTAGGACGTTAGGATTACCTATTTTGGAGATATTAGAAAAAACCAGCGACCGGAAACAAACCGATTGTTCTTTGGAAGAAAGGAAAACCGTAGGCGATATCATAAGGCTAACCAAGAAGCCCAACTTGAAAGGCAAAAAAGTCCTGTTCGTGGATGATGTTTTTACCACAGGATCGACCGCCAAAGCTTGTCTAAAGCTTATCGGCTCTTTGCATCCAAAAAAGCTCGAAGGCTTGGTTCTTTCCAAGGTCATTCCAAAGTGAAAAAGTAATTTTGTTCCCTTACCATTTATGAAATGGTATGATTTACCCGCACTTTATAGTAGGAGATTACCGTGGCAAATTTCATTGAAGCAATATTCCACCTAGAAAAACGCGAACTCAAACGCTACGCCAGAGAAGCCGAAAAGGTTATGGCCCTAGAAGAGACCATGAAGGCGATGACCGATGATGAGCTCCGCGCCAAAACGAAGCATTACCAAGAATATTTAGGCTCGGCCGAAAACGACGAGGAAAAAGATCGCCGTACCGCCGAAATCAAAGTCGAGGCTTTCGCCGTCTGCCGTGAAGCGGCAAGACGTACCTTAGGCCAATTCCCGTATAAGGTTCAGATTATCGGCTCTTTGGTCCTCCACGATGGCAACGTGGCCGAAATGAGAACCGGTGAAGGTAAGACTTTAACCTGTACGATGTGCGTCTACCTTAACGCCTGCCGTGGCGAAGGCGTCCACGTCATTACCGTTAACGAATACCTAGCCTCCCGTGACGCCGAATGGATGGGTCAGGTCTATCGTTTCCTTGGCCTTACCGTAGGTATCAACCTCGCTTCCAAATCCACTTCCGAGAAGAAAGAAGCCTACCTTTGCGATATCACCTATACCACCAACTCCGAACTTGGTTTCGACTATCTTCGTGACAACATGACCCAATCCATCTCGGGCCGTGTATTACGTGGCCTACGTTATTGCATCGTTGACGAAGCCGACTCGGTCTTAATCGACGAATCCCGTACCCCGTTGATCATTTCCGGTGGTCAGAAATCCTCGGCTTCGGCCTATCAAGTCGCCGATAGGTTCGTCAAGGTTCTTAAAAAGGAACGCGATTTCACCATCGATATCAAAACCAAGACCTGCTCTTTGACCGATGAAGGCACCAACAAAGCCGAAAAGATGTTCGGTATCCGCAACCTCTACGATCCCGAAAACCAAGAACTCGTCCACCGTATCCACCAGGCCCTAAAGGCCAACTATGTTATGACCCGCGACGTCGAATATATGGTCGATAAAGATAGGACCATCCAATTAATCGACCAGTTTACCGGCCGTATCATGAAAGGCCGTGAATATAACGACGGTTTGCAACAGGCCATCCAAGCCAAAGAAGGCGTCGAAATCAAACAAGAGACCGTCGTCTTGGCCACCATCACCTATCAGAACTTCTTCCGTTTGTACCGTAAATTGTCCGGTATGACCGGTACCGCCAAAACCGAAGAGGAAGAATTCGAGAAGATCTATAACATGAAGGTTATAGTCATCCCCACCAACCGCCCAATTCAGCGTATCGATGCCCCGGACCAGATTTATGGTACCCATAAAGCTAAACTCGCTGGACTTGTCGAAGAAGTTAAGGCCCGTCACGCCAAAGGACAACCGATCCTTATCGGTACCGTCTCGGTCGAATCTAATGAAGAAATCTCGGCCTTGCTTACCGCGGCTGGCGTTCCTCACGAGGTCCTAAACGCTAAAAACCAGGCCCGTGAAGCCGAAATCATCTCCCACGCTGGCGAACCTGGCGCGGTAACCTTAGCCACCAATATGGCTGGTCGTGGTACCGATATTAAGCTTGGCCCCGGCGTTGCCGAAATGGGTGGCTTATGCGTCTTTGGTACCGAACGTCACGAATCCCGTCGTATCGATAACCAGCTACGTGGCCGTTCTGGCCGTCAGGGCGACCCTGGTTTCTCCCGTTTCTATGTCTCTTTCGATGATGAATTGATGAGACGTTTCGTCCCCGATAACCTCAGGGCTACCTTCCAAAAGCAACTTGGCGACGACCATCTTGAAAACAGGATGCTCCAAAACGTCGTCACCAATGCCCAGAAGCAAATCGAAGGCCGTAACTTCGATACCCGTAAGAACTTGCT
>CAMOQM010000100.1 GCA_946622925.1 uncultured Caryophanales bacterium
AGTAGTAATGGATCAAGGAAAGAAAGATGATTCCCTATTATTAATTTCCCTTGGCTTTCGATGGGTTTGATACTATCAAAATCCAAAGGGTTGATTTTCATTTTCTTAAGGATGAAAAGGATGGTTTTCCTAGCTTTGCGATACCTTAATTCCAAAGGATATTTTTCCTTGTGGCGGGAGTAAGGAAGGATATAGGCAAAATAATCCCAAGTTACTTTGGGCAAGCACTTAAAGAGGATGGCGATCCATTTCAATAAACGCTTCATTTATTCTCCTTGATGCCTTTAGCAACGACAACAGATCTAGGCGGAATCATGACGGCATGGGGATCTTGGTTGTCCATATCGTTATTCCCAGTCACCAAAACTTTGTTTAATGGAGAAGGGGCCCAATATGTTTTGGATTTAAAGGAGGGATTCAAGAAGAAGTGAATCTCTTCTTCCGGGGCAATCAGATTCTTATCTACGAAGGAAAGATGGACGGCTTCGTCGACCTCGCTAACGTCGATGGCTTGATTAATGATACGCGGATCATAGACCCTTAGGTATTGGGCTTTCCGTCTGAAATCAATCACCTTGCGGAAACGCTCAACCATTCCATAACGTTCGTCCAATAGGCGATACGAGAATTTGTTATAGCCATCGCCTTTATTGTAGGTGTTCTCATCGCCCCACTTCGAGGCTCCGATTTCTTGTCCGGCGTGGAAGAAAGGAATGCCAAAGGAGAGCAAGATGGCGGCGTTGGCGGCTTCGACGATATTAAGCTTATCGGCTTCGCTTAGATCACTACGACGCTGCGATAAGTAGTCATAGAAAGTCGCGTTATCATGGCATTCGACATAATTGATCGTTTGATTGGCGTTATCAAATTTAGGCTGGCAAATAAAGTCTAAGCAAGAACCCGTGCTCACGAATTTGAAATTGTTTTTGGCCCCAAAATCCTCGACGGCATAGGCCTTAAGGGTTTCACGGTAGAAATCATTGAAATGGGCATAATCGGGGAACAATTTGTAATTGCCCATATTGCCTAGCGGCTCATTGACTTCGCCACCCATATTCCAACCTTCGCCATAGAGGATGAAGGAAGGATTGAGGGCTTTGGCCATGGTTTTGATTTCGTTAAGGGTTTTGACGTCGATTATGCCCATTAAGTCGAAACGGAATCCATCGACGAAATATTCTTCGATCCAGTGGCGGCAGCAATCCACGATCATCTTACGGACCATTGGGCGTTCGCTGGCTAAATCGTTACCGCAGCCTGACGTCGAAGCCATTTTCCCATTTCCGCGATGCCGGAAATAATAATTGGGAACGACTTTCTCCAAAACATGGTTTTGGTATTCGTAAACGTGATTATAGACGACGTCCATAACGACCCGGATCCCGGCTTCATGGAAAGAGGAAACCATGGCTTTGCAATCCCGAATGCGGGAAAGCGGGTCATTTAGTACCGAAGCGTAGGAACCTTCGGGTACGAAATATTGGGCGGGGTCATATCCCCAGTTATAACCCGAAGACGGATTTGATTCGTCGACGGTCTTATAGTCATAAATCGGCAGTAACTGGATATGGGTGATTCCTAAGGACTTAATATAATCGAATCCAGCCGGATTGCCCGCTTCGGTCTTCCTTCCCTTTTCAACCAAGCCTAGGAAGCGGCCTTTATGGCGGATATCGGTATGGGGGTCGATGGTCAAATCGCGGACATGGCCCTCATAAATGATGGCATCGCAATAAGAATTCATGACCGGGAGATGGTCGCGTCTAGTATGGGTTTTAAGCTTTGAAAAATCGACGACCACGGATTCTTGTCCGTTTTCGTTAGAAGCCTTGGCGTAGGGGTCGGTGGCCTTAACCGTGACTTCGTTATTGGTTACCAGGAAATGGTAATGGGTTAAATGACAATCCCCTTCGACTCGGGTTTTGTAAACCCCATGGTCGCAGCGCACCATTTCTTTCATGCTCCAGGGGTCTTCTTCCTTTTGGCGGTAGACCAAAATGACCTTGGAGGCTAACGGGGCCCAGATGGCGAAATCGGTATGATGGCGATCATAGGTAAAACCTAAATCGTTGCCTTTGTAATAGAAATCGGTGTCGAAATTGGGGAAATTGGTAGCTTCGGTAACATCGATTGGAATGGCGCCATATTGGGCGGTGACGACATTATAGGAATGGCCTAATTCCAAAGGCTCGTGAAGTCTTAAATCGGTCATTACCAAGGAACCTAATGTCGAGGTTCTGGCGATGGTCGGTTTAGGTTCGTTGACTCCGTCTTTTTGGATCATGGGGTCAAGTTTCTCCCATGGAATAGAGGAGAAAATGACAAGTCTTACCATGTCGGGTGAAATCAATTTGGCGTTGCAATAAGTGTCTCTCATAACCAAACTCCGTTAATACTCTTCGCTCCAAGAGGTCGTCGTGTTGTCGCTACTGGCACCCGGGTTTTCATCGTCTTGGGTTTCGCTAGCGTGGACAACGACCTTCGCCCCTCTGGAGGAATTAGGCGAATCTAGCGAAATGATGCCTTCTTTTAATAGACGCGAATAAATCTTACCGGCCCGTGGGAAGCCAACCGAATAATCACGCTGAATCTGCGAAATCGAGGTATATTCGCGTTTCATTACCTCGGCTTTGATCATCTGGTATTTCTCTTCATCCCCGGCGGCTTTGATGGCCCCTAAAGTCGATTCGGAAACGCCCATATCAATCGAGGCGCCTCCCCCGCTATTAGAAGAGCCGGGAATCTCTTCTTCCTTTTCGGTTAGGTCAAGGAAGTCGGGATCGTATTTAGGTCCCATTTGTTGACGGATGAAATCTCCGATGACGCGCATATCACGCGAAGTTACGAAAGCGCCTTGGGCACGGACGAATTCTTTCTTGGCGACTTGGACGCAATCGATAAGCATATCGCCTTTACCATTAAGTTCTTCGGCGCCCTTTACCCCTAAGATGGTTTGGGAGTCGACGGTCGAAGCCACGGTTAAAGCGATACGGGTTGGCAAATTGGATTTAATGGTACCCGTGATGATCTTAACGTCAGGACGCTGCGTGGCGATGATCATATGGATGCCGGCGGCACGGGCTTTTTGTCCGATGCGGAGAACGTGATCGGAAACCTCTTTTTCGGCCCCAACCAAATCCGCGAATTCATCGATAACGACGACAATGAAAGGCATTTTCTTCTTGTGGGCATATTCGCAATAGTCGTCATTATAGTCGCGGATGGATTGGACGTTGGCGTTTTCAAAGACCTTGAAGCGCCGGTCCATTTCATCGCAAAGTTTCTTTAACGCGACTTTGGCTTCGCTTGGCTCTTTGATGATTGGGCAAAGAAGATGGGGAAGGTCGCGGTACTTATTCATTTCGACGCGCTTGGGGTCGACTAAAACCAGTTTTAGTTCCTCAGGACGGTTCCTCATCAATAGGGAGAATAGTAAGCCATGGATGAAGACGGATTTACCTGAACCGGTGGTACCGGCCACCAACATATGGGGTAATTCGGTTAAGTCGGCATATCTAACCTTGCCGGTGATATCCTCGCCAAAAGGAACGAGCATGTTGTTCTTTCCATTTAAAGGAGGCATGCCAGTGAATAGTTCCTTAAAGGAGATGGTCCGGCACACGGCATTAGCGACTTCCAAAGCGCAATAGCTCATCCCAGAAACACGTTCGGCGAAACGGGTTGGCAAACCGCCTAACCGGAGCTCTAAGTCTTTTTGGAATCTACCTAAAGTGGAGACGGAAACATCGTCATCAGGTTGGATGGAGAATTGAGTCACCGAGGGGCCGATAATGTGACCAACGACATGGGCACCGGCTTTAAGATCGGCATAGGCTTTGTTGATGATGGCTTCTTTGACTTGGCAATCGCGTTCCATCTCTTCCAGGTCTTGGGCGTTTTCGACATCTTGGAGAAGGTCGATAGGAGGAAGCTGATATGGAGGTAGCTCTTCGGCTTCTTCTTCCGCCAAGGGATCTTTGATTTTGGGCGCTTCAGGGGCGGTAGCCACGGGCTCGGGCTCAGATGCAGGCGCGGGAGAAGGAGGAACAACTGGGGCTTGCGCAGGCGGAACCACTATCG
>CAMOQM010000101.1 GCA_946622925.1 uncultured Caryophanales bacterium
AGACGTTCTCTATAAAGTCATCTTAGCCATCGTGAAGATGATTTACCCCTATACCCCCTTCATCGGCGAAGAACTTTACCAGTCCTTGCCTAACGCCAAAGCCTCCATCATGGAAGAGACCTACCCTGAATATGAGAAGGCCTTCGTTAGCAAAACCGCCGAGAAATATGGAGATATCCTCCGTTCCATTATCGCCGATGTCCGTTCTTATAAGTCTAGCCACGGCTTAGCGCCTAACGCGGAAGTGGAACTCTTCCTCTCCCCCAAGTTGCCCTTTGCTGGCATTGAGGATTATCTAAAGAGATTCCTCTTCGCTTCTAAGGTCGAAGCCTGCGACAGTTTACCTAGCGGCGATACTTTCACCTATGGCGAAGTCAATCTCGTCGTTAAGGAGAATATCGACGTCGAAGAGCTTAAGGCTAAGCTAAATAAAGATATCGAAACCCTCCGCTTCGAGGTTAATCGTGGCGAGAAGATGCTTGGTAATCCTGGATTCGTGGCTAAAGCCCCTAAGGAAAAGGTCGAAGCCGAAAAGGAAAAACTAGCCTCCAATAAGACGAAATTAGCCGAACTTGAGAATCGTCTCGCTAGCTTATAATAAAATCTCATTAAAGCTCGATGATATCGGGCTTTTTTGATGCGCATAATATTGGCCTTGAACAATTATTTTCCCATTATGGCCCTTTACTTACGTATAAGTTAGTAGGAGGCCATTCCATGAAATCCATCTCGTTAACCGAAGAAGAACTAACCTCGGTAAAAGCCGGGGCCTTGACTATGGCGACTGTGACCCTAGTTTTTACCGTCGTTATCTTAACCGTCGTTGCCTATAAGATCTTTACCTCAAAAGGCTCGAAGATAACCATGCCGGGCGGCTTTAAATTCGAATTCACCGGGAATAAGTGATGAAGATTAGCGAATTGCCCATTGAGGATAGGCCCAGGGAAAAAGCCTTAAAACTAGGGATTGGTGCGCTTTCCGATGCCGAACTATTAGCCCTATTAATCGGTAAAGGTAGTAGGGGAGTTTCCGCGTTAGAGCTTTCTTATAAGATGCTTAATGACTTCGGGACATTAAGTTCATTATGCAATGCCTCTTTACCCGAACTAAGCTCTTATCCCGGGATAAAAGGGGTGAAAAGCATCGAATTGATGGCAACTTTTGAAATATCTAAGAGACTACATTTAGAAGAAGGCAAATATAACCGATATAGCCCTGATGAATTGCATAAATACTTTAAGCGAAAAGACCATAGTTTCGAAGCGGCCTATGTCTTTGGGCTAGATGGTAGAGGCAACATCAAAGCGGAGAAAATGGTTATGCAAGGCGGGGCCAGTAAACTCCAACTTGGGACTAAGGACATTTTAATGACAGTAATGCGGTTAGGATATTCAAGATTCGTATTGGTCCATAACCACACCTCTAATGTCCCCTTGCCTTCTAAATCTGACATCGAATTCACTGCGTCATTACAAAATGAAGCGGCTTCGTTATCGTTACGGTTATTTGATCATCTTGTCGTTGCCAAAGACTCGTATTTCTCATTCCTAGAAAATGGGCTTATCTAGTGACAGCAATGAAGCCAAGACAACGAATGTCGAAAAAACGGTTCAATTCTTATGGATGGCCGTTAGCGGTTGGCTTATTTGACGAATTCCAGCACGCAGAATTTCTATTGGCGATCGCCGACATAAAAAATGGTTTCGTTTATCCGCGAACAAAACAAGGCGAGTATATGGTTGCCATAGGTGGAAAAGGACCGCAAAATATAATCGTCTACACCGACGGCAATTATCTTCGACCAGTTATTTCAAGGGTAATGCTACTTGCAATTCATGACGAAACCAGTTTAGCCATTGAAAGGAAATTGATTTATGACATCGAAAGAAACGGAGAAAAAATTTGGAGAAAAGACAGCAAATTTCGCCACACATACACTAAAAATACTTTTAGATACTCCGACTACCGAAGAAGAGTTTTCGCAGATGATCCAAATAGTGTTGGAAAGCGAAACGGAGGATGAGGTCCTTAAGAAGATGGCCATACTAGGCCATAACGGGGGCCAAAGCAAAGAGCTTAATAAAGGATTGGCCGGTTTGGAATAAGCCGGCTTTTTATTAGGTTCGGAATGCGCGGATATGGTAGTGGCCTTGAATCGGTGCAAGGCTAAGGGGAAATTAGGCCGCCACTAAAGAGGAATGATTGTCCTAAGTAAAATAAAACTTCCACTTAACAAAAGTTAAGAGTATATTATTCACGTTGTCGCCTCGGTTTGGGCGCAACCGCATAGAAAAGGTAACTAAGAGAGCTGGCCTCCACCTCGATAGCGAGTCTAGTTAAACCAAAATACCCAAAGGAGGAAAAAGACATGTACGCAATCATCGAAACCGGTGGCAAGCAGCTAAAGGTTGAAGAAGGCGCTAAGATCTTCGTTGAGAAGCTCGAAGCCGAAGTCGGCTCCGAAATCACCATCGATAAGGTCCTCTTCGTCGGTGGGGAAAAGTCCAAGATTGGAACTCCCTACGTCAAAGGCGCTTCCGTCACCTGCAAAGTCGAAAAGCAAGGCAAAGCCGACAAAATCCGCGTCTTCAAGTACAAGGCCAAAGCCAATGAACGCAAGACCATTGGCCACCGTCAGCCTTACACCCGTCTCATCGTTAAGACCATCAACGCCTAATCATGACTAAAGTCTCGATCGTTTATAAGGGTAAGGGACTAGCCTCCCTAAGCATCTCAGGACATGCCGGAACCAATGTCGAAGGCAAAGACCTTGTATGCGCCGCCGTCTCCGCGATCAGCTTCGGGGCTCTAAATGCTCTAGAAGATATCGATAACGACTTCGATTACGAAATCGATAACGACGAACCCCTTATAAAGTTAGCTCCCAAAGGAGCCATCTCCGACCATGATGAGACCGTCATCGAAACGTTGATAATCCAATTGAAGACCATCGAGGCTTCCTATCCCGAAGCCATCACAATCAAAGAAAGGAAGTAAAGACCATGAAATTCGTCCTTAATATCCAGTTCTTCGCCTCTAAGAAGGGCGTTGGCTCGACTAAAAACGGCCGTGATTCCGCCGGACGTCGCCTTGGCGCCAAAGCCGCCGATGGTGAAGTCGTCTCCGCCGGTAGCATCCTCTACCGTCAGCGCGGCACCAAGATCCAACCTGGTAAAAACGTCAGGAAGGGCGGCGATGATACCTTATTCGCCACCGTCACCGGCGTCGTCAAATTCGAAAGGGTTGGCCGCTCTGGCAAGCAAGTCTCCGTTTACGAAGCCCCTGCCAAGTAATTAAGCGAACTATCTATTAGGGCCTTATAGGCCCTTTTCTTTTTCCTTTATTTGCCATTAGCCAATATATTGCCAATTAGGAGAATGAAGTAGGGGTTATTTACTAGAAAAACCCGAGATTTATTCGATATTTTCTCGCATGAAACCGCTTTCATTATTTTTAATGGAGATTATAATGAATCTAATTTATTGGTAAATCAAAGGAGTTTTCCATGAAAAAAATCACTAAGACTTTGTTAGGTTTGTCGGTGGCTGCCCTTTTGGCGTCCTGTGGATGTGCCCAACAGCAACAGCCGACATCAAGCTCTCATGATACCGGACTTTCTTCCTCGGAATCATCGAAGCAGACAGGTCCTTCTTCATCTGTATCTACTAACCCAATTATAATATCGTCTTCCGATACTACCCCGAGTAGTTCTTCGGAAAGCACTCAATCCACTCAATCCTCTGAATCTTCGCAATCTACCGGAACGTCTGAATCTTCCCAATCTAGCGAAAGTTCGAGTCAGCCCGCCAGCAAAGTGGTGACCGCCATTATCGGCGACCTGACCATCACATTGAATGAGAACACGCAGACTGATAAAACCGATGGAAGACTCGCCGAATATTATGCCCAAGACCTCGATGTCGTCGGTGGGCAATCCGTCATCATCAAGATCGATGGCGTCCAAATATCCGAAAACATCGGACCCGATGCCTATGCCGAAGACAATAACCTCGAAGAAGAAGGCGACAACATCGTCGTCATCAATAA
>CAMOQM010000102.1 GCA_946622925.1 uncultured Caryophanales bacterium
CCTTAATATCTTTTATCATTGAAGCCGTTTTGGAATCGGTCGATACGTTCCTAGCAAAGCATTTAAGGATCGTCTTTAAGAGTTCGATGTCCTTGTTTTTTAGGAACTCGGCAAATTCGTCACTTTCGTTTTCGATGGTAAACAGCCCGTTATAGTAATTTTTCGTAACGTCGATGGCGTATTCTTTTTCGGCCTTTAACGCGATTGGCCAGCCTCCCCTACAAATGTAGAAAGCAATATCGGCTAGTCCAGGCGATTTGCTGGATTCGAAAACGGTTTTAAAAGCGGATTCCCCTTCCTTAAAAAGCCTCGATAAGGAAATAACCCCTTCGGATTCTCCGGATTCATAAAGAGTAAACGGTCTAAGCATCAATGGGGCAATTCTTCCCGAAGCGGAATTTTGAATGGCCCTAGGGTCGATGGGCGTAGTACTACCAGTGATAATGTATTTACCGAACCGATAATCTTCGTCTAAATCGGTTTTAATGAAATTCCAGATTTCCGGAGCCTTTTGCCATTCGTCGATAAGATGCGGCCTTTCGCCTAACAAGGCCGACTTGGGATCGGATTTAGCTAATTCGATGGCGTTCGTGGTTTTTAATTCGACCTTAGATTTCGCATATTGATCACACATTGTGGACTTACCGCAAAACTTTGGGCCGGAAACGACCACGCATCCAGTGGAGTGGAGCATTCTTTGCAAAGATAGTTCGGCCAAGCGGGTAATATAGTCGGTTTTCTTCGTCATAATCTAGTGTCCTCATCAATATAATAAAACGCTTTTAGGTGTTTTGAAAGACTTTGATTCGGTGTTTTGAAAGGTTTCGTTTCGGTATTTTGAAAGACTTTGATTCGGTGTTTTGAAAGTTTTTGGTTCTTAAAACAACTAGAAAAATGACCAAAGCAACGCTATTTGTAGTATTTTTGGTTTTTACTATTAGGCTTATCTGGAATCGTCATTTTAACAAGGCCGTTCTCGATTGCGGGTTTAAGATATGATCACCGAAGTGTTTCTTTTGACTTAACCCCAAATCTTCTCATTATTTCGCTTGCCGTAACCGAAATAGCCGGATCTTTTGTGAGATTGAAATAGAGGAATTAAAAAATTAGTTAATGATTATAAATGCCGGATTATGCATATCTCGTCCTTTGAAATAATATAGCATTATATGCTATCAAATCATCATCTTGCTTAAATCTTGCTTAAATAACAAAACAAAACCGCCGGTTAAGGCGGTCTAGCTATCAATTGGTTTTATTGATTATAGGTTTTCGACGTTATGGTAGACGGCTTGGACGTCTTCGGATTCGTCTAGTTCGTCTAACATGGCTTGGATCTTAGCCTTATCTTCGTCATTGACCTCAACCCATTCATTAGGAATAAGGGTGAGTTCAGCGCGGTCGAAGTCGGTGATACCAAGGTCGGCAAGAACAGTTTTGGCCTTGTCTAGATCGGTGGTAGCGACATGGACTTCGATATTGCCTTCTCCGATATCTTCGACGGATTGGACATCGACATCACCTAAGATTAAGGCTTCTTCGACTTCGTCGCGGTTAGCGTATTTGAAGTTTAAGGCACCGAGGTTTTCAAAGTTATAGGCAACGGCGGCCATCTTGGCGCCTTTACGGGTGCAGGTGGTACGCACGCCAACGAGAGCGCGGTTAACGTTATCGGTTAAGGTATCGACGATGATGTTGCTTCCGCCCGGGCCCATGAATTCATAACGGCCGGGGATATAGGCGACGGCATCTCCGCCTTTGGCCTTTTCGATGGCCCTATCGATGACGTCTTTGGGGCACTGCTTACGGTATTTTTCAATGGCGGCCCTTAAGGCGAGGTTGGAGTTAGGATCAGGTTCACCTGACTTAGCGGCGGCGTAGATTTCCTTCGACGCCCTCATGTAAATAGCCGACTTGGCTTTGGCTGAGGCAGCCATCGCGGCGGCTCTGACTTCGAAATGTCTTCCCATAGGATTAGTCCTCTTTTCGGTTAGTGAGTATACCACTAGCAAAGTTATCGAGAAACAAGTTTGTTTCTTATTAAGGCCATTTTTGGTCTTGGATCGACCATTTTTAGCCCTAATTCGGCCGCAAACTCATTGAAAAAGCCATAATCGCTAGTCTGATAATTGCTAGGATCATGGGCATCAACCCCGAATACGCAGGGAGCCCCAATATCGGCGACTATTTCCCAAAACCTATGGTTAGGGTAGGTTAGATGGCCACCCCTAGGTCCACCTTCGACATAACGGCTTGGTCCCATATTTACTTCTAATGGAATATCAAGTTCTTTAGATTTCTTAGCGATGGCCCTAGCCACTTCATAGGCTTGGGTATCAAATATGCCATGCCAGGCCATGAATAGATCAGGATGGCAAACATAAAGGAATAAGCCACTTTCCATGCCTTTAAGGAGGTCATTTAGATAGAGATAGGTTCCTAAGCTACGATTCTCATACCTACCATAAAAGATAAATTGCTTATCGAAGAAACAATGTTGGCCTAGGATTAGGTAATCCACGATGTCTTTGGAAAGTAGTTCTTTGTAATAGTCCTCAAATCTAGGGCCATACCATTCGGCTTCGAAGGCCTTATATATCTTGATTTGGTTTTTATATTTCTCTTGAAGACTGCCGACTGAGCCAAGATAATCGTCCAATAATTCGTAATCTCCCCGCATCCGCGGCTGGGTTAAGCCCGGCAAAAAGACGTGGTCAGAAAAGCCCATTTCCTTAAAGCCGGCCTTAATAGCGGCTAAGACATAGTCTTCATCCGCCCCATTAGCGTGGCCACATCTAGTCGTGTGGGAGTGCAAATTGAATTCCTGGTTCAAATTCATAATAAACCTGGTCTAAATATAGCCCTTCGGCGGGAGCCTTATAAGAAAGGACTTTCCTAGTCTCGGATTCTAAGGCTTTTTTGATATCAATTACTTCTAGTTGGCCTAAGGCCACTTTAATCGCGGCCCCCATCATTAACCTGATTTGATAGGTCATAAAGCCATTCCCGGTAAAGGAGGTGGTGATAACGCCATCTTCTTCGTCGACCCGGATATCGCTTATATTCCGAATGAAGTTATCGACGTCTTCGGCTTTGGAAGTGAAGCTTTTAAAGTCATGTTCCCCTTTAAAAACCATGATGGCCTCATAGAAGCGGGAAGCATCGAAATCATCTCTGCCTAATTGGGCCAAGATATCGACTTCAAAGGGACGCCTACCTTCGGGCAACAAACGGTAGAAATAACGCTTGCCACAGTTAGAGTGACGGGCATGAAAATTAGGCTCGCATTCCACCACTTTTAGGACATTGATGTCTTTAGGCAGAAGTTTGTTTATCTTTTTTACGATATCTTTGGCTAAGGGTTTGCCGCAATCGAAGGTAAAGGTTTGGCCTAGGGCGTGGACCCCGGCATCGGTCCTACCGGCTCCGGCGATTTGGATATCAAGGCCAGTTAGGAAAGATAAAACCCGTTCTAATTCACCTTGGATAGAAGGTTCTTCGTTTTGACGTTGGAAGCCGGAGTAACCGGCCCCGTTATAACTAACGATTCCAAAATAACGGCTCATAAGGCATTTACCCCCAGCAAAGCGAATAAATCGAGATGCATAGCTACTAGTACTATAACTCCCGCCAATATAGCGGATACAAATAAGAAAGCGACCACATCCTTAACGTGGAACTTAAATACCCGATATCTAGTTCTCTTTAATCTAGGATCATAGCCGCGGCATTCCATCGCGTTAGCTAATTCCTCAGAGCGCAAGAAGGAAGAGACGAATAAAGGAATGATCAATGAGGTTAGTCCAGTAATCTTTTGCCATAGGTGCCCGGATTTAAAATCGACGCCCCTCGAAGATTGGGCCTTAAGGACCCTGCTGGCATCTTCTAATAAAGTCGGAATGAACCTTAAGGCGATCGAAATCGTCATGGCCACTTCGGCGGCTGGGAAATGAAGGACCTTAAAGGGGGTGAAATACCATTCTAGGGCATAAGTAAGATCTAATGGCTTAGTGGTCGAAGTTA
>CAMOQM010000103.1 GCA_946622925.1 uncultured Caryophanales bacterium
AATAGTCATAACCCAATCCGTTATTCGTTTTAGCCGCCCCATAGATGGCGGAATAATTATGTAATGAGATTTGGTTCTTGCCCGCATCAAAGACGGCCTTGGAGTTAGGGGCGGCATCGCTAGTTAAGGTAGCGGCCTTGCCTTCGACCTTAACTTTGACGGTACCCATCCCTTCGCCACTAAGTAGCGATTCGAGGAAATTGACATTGACGTAGGGAATATCCCCCTTGCCTTTAGCGGCATAGATAGGCAAAGCGGCGGAAGGGCTATCGATGCTATCTTTATAAAAGCCACCTTCGGCATTAACTACCGAAATATCGCCACCGGGAATAAATCCGCTGGCGGAAGATGAAGAGCTAGGATCGCTATTTCCTCCCCCACCACCGCAGGCAGCTAGGATAAAGGCGGAAGAGAGGACCAAAGCCAATCCGAGGGCCTTTTTCTTGGTTGATTTAATCATAATAAAACCTCCTGTTTGGCACGATTATATACGCCTATGCGCCACGGAAGCGCCACAAATTCGAATAAATTTTCTTATCGCCTTAGTGCAATCAAAAAAAGGGAAGATTCACCCATGAAAATACTTAATATCCTCGTTATATCCTCTCTTCCGCCCAAAAGCACCAAATAACGGCCTCTTCAAACTACCTTTTGGCTTGTGACACATTTGTGGCAACCCATCATTTATACTGATGGAGTATCTTGGAAAAAGAGGGTAAAAATATGAAACCATTAGGATTACTCGTTGCACTTATATCCTTAGGCGCCACTAGCTGCGCCCAGGCCACACTAGCTAAGGCCGAAACCTTGCCCCAGGACGTAACCAAAGCCACCTTCCATTACGCCCCCGTCGCTCCGGAAAAGGTCCCAAGCTTTGTTGGAGACGTTTATTTCTCCCGTTCTTACTTTGAACACCCCTCCACCGAATACGATCCCCACCTAGCCACCGCTTCTTTGGCGATGGTCATTTCAACCTTCACCGACTTTGGACCATTTGATGAAACCTGGTACCAAAGCCAACCAAAATACGTCGAGGAATATTTTGGGGCCATTGGTTTCAATGGTTTTACCGTTAATGACGACTACAAGAAATCCGCGACCTTCGATTCATTAGGTTTAGCGGCCGCTAAAAAGGAGATGGGTAGTTACACCGTCGTCGCCATTGCTCCCCGTTCTGGCGGCTACTTCCGGGAGTGGGCCAATAATATGCATCTAGGCGATGGCTCCAAATCGGATATGATGCACGAAGGCTGGTATAACGCCGCTAATAAAATCCTTTCTTTCCTCGATAACTATGTTACTTCCAACAACATTACGGGTAGGATCAAACTCTGGATGAGCGGATTCTCCCGGGGTGGGGCCGCCACTAACATCGCGGCCGCGTTAATCGATAATAAGCTTAGCAAAGGCGAGAAGATCTTCTCAAATGAGGCCTACGCCACTAGGGAAGACGTCTTCGCCTATACCTTCGAAGCGCCGCAGGGTGCTAACGTCTACTCCAAATCCATCAAAGCCCCTAAGGATGCTCTCTATAACAACATCTTCAATATCGTTAATCCCCTCGACGTCGTTCCTAAGTTAGCGATGAAACAATATGGTTTCACCCGCTTCGGGATCGATAAGTACATCACCACCAAATTCTACGATCCCTCCAATTACGCCGAGAAGCGCCGTAGCTATACTGCCTTCCACGATATCTTCAACCAGAATAAAGACGTCACCATCGATAGAAGCGATGCCTTCACGATGGGTGGCTTTGAAATCAATTTCCTCGGTGGGGATATCTTGGCCTTCCTTTTTGGCAACCTCCTCTCCGATAACGAACTCTATGAATGGGTCGAGGATTTAGAAGACGATACCAAAGCCAATTATGACGCCAATATCGCCACCTCCATCTTGCTTGAGGAATTAGTCGCCCGCATCGGTAGCCGCGATGATTATGTTAGGGATTACCAAACCTCCCTCGAATCGGTGATGTTGCTTATCCAAAACGAAGCCAGCCCCGTGGCCACCCCCATGAAGGCCCTAATCAAAACCGTGCTTATCTCTTCCGTGGTTAAAGCCGTCTTAGGCAATACCGATAAAGCCAAGAGCTCCATGAAGCAAACCTGGGGCGATGATATCGGGGAAGAATTATCTAAGCTCACCGATGCCCTCATTGGTCCAGTGGCTAGCATTTATTGGGAAAGGCCCAACGAACTCCTTTCCGTTGCTGGTTTTGTTCCCTTCATCATCCAAAACCACTACCCCGATTTCGTCTTTGCCCATCTAGCCTCCCAAGATAGTTATTACATCGATGCCTATAACGAAGATAGGCCCTCTAACGAAAAGATAAGCGTCGCTCCTTTCTTTGATAACGCCGACTATGGCCGGATGAAGTTCTTCGGCTATAACGATATCGGCCTACGTTTAGAAAATAAAGACGGTAGGCGTGTCGTTAGCATCGATGGCCATTATCTAGGCAAAAGCGATGTAAAGAGCTGCGAGCAAGGTTATGCCGCCGCCTACTATTCTTACGCCACCGAGGAAAAGATGGAGCTCTATATGCCGGTAGGTCGCACCTACAACATCTCCATGCAATCCTATTCCAAGAAGCCGGTCCACCGCTGCGAATATTGGGCCTACTACGAATACTTCTCCCCCGATAACTCTGGCCGCGTCCAGGTCGAAGTCGGCCACTATAAGGAAAGTGCCAAATTCGCTTCCGGCCGTCATAAGTTCGACGTCGCTATCGTCAAATAGGAGTAAAACCATGAAAAAGAAGATTTCCTTATTCCTATTCTTGTCCTTAACCTTGGCTTTGCCTGCCTGTAACCAAGGGCCCGCTAACCAAGAAGCGGTCAACGAGCTTAAGGCCCTCTTGTCCAAGCAAGACCTCTCGCCGGTTTATACCAAGATGTTTGTGGCTAACTTCTCGCAGAACTATGCTGTCTTCGCCAAGCAGCAAGACCAAGACGCTCAGCAAACCCGTTTCTATAGTTATCTAGGTGGCGGGGCTTTCGGTTGCCTTTATGAGGTAAGCGAGGCCGCCTATAAAGAAGCCTCGGCCCAAGATAATTACGATTTCTTTGATTTCCTTTCCCGAGGTCAGGGTAGCTATGGCCTCGTCCAAAGCGCGAAGGTCACCTCCTATCATTACGATTCCGAAAAACAGGATAATGGTGGTCAAACCACGCAAAACCTAAGTTATTTGCAGCAATTGCAGGCTAAATTTGCCCAAAACGATGTCCAGGTTTGCAATGTCTTTACCTTAAACCAAGGTAGTGGTAACTCACCCAGCCAACATTTCAATGGCGTGGTCAATAAGCAGGCACTTTTTAATTCGATCTCGACCCGGGCCTTATCCGATATCTTCGCAAGGACCAACCTCTACGATGGCCAAAGGTCCTGCGAGGTCTTAGACCGCATCTATTTCGATGTGGTAAAAGGCCTAACCAAGAAAACCGATGTGGAGCTAGGCGACTTCATAACCAAAAACAATATCGTAATCGATAATAGTGGAGAGAACACTTTGGTCCGCTTTAAGGTCGAAGAGGAATCTCTCCGCCTTACTCTAGCTGACCATGACATTATTCCAGGCATCCTAGAGGGCGCCTTGACCTATGAAAAGGGAAGCGGGAAGTTCTCCGCCTTTGAATATAAAATCGTCCATGTCGTAAGCGAGTCCGATGCCACTTCTGGTAACATCTCTTCCGCCTCCATGGAATTTAAGGTCAATGGCTATTCCTGGAATAAAAAATATGGCGAAGACCTTTATATAGATCCCAACCCCACCGTCTATGAAAGCGCGGAAGCCTTCCTTACCGACATGGTAAAAGAAGTCATCCCGCCATCAATCTGATTTATCATTGACTCAGATAGGGCTTTTGGACCATTTCGCCCATTGCGTTAAGGATGGTCTGACTATCGGAAGAAGAAAGCTTAACCGTGAAATAACTATAATTTATAAAAAAACCCGCCAAAAGAAGCATAACGTTCATTTGTTTTTGCCCTTTCTAAAAAGAAATGGAGT
>CAMOQM010000104.1 GCA_946622925.1 uncultured Caryophanales bacterium
GATAATAACCGGCCTAATCCTTATTGTTTTGGCCGCGTTAAGAAAGACCGTCCTATTAAGCATTGAGGCAAAGCAAAAGGAAAAGCGCACGTTGTTGTAGTGCGCTTTATAAGTTAAATCAGACGGTGGCGCTATCTTCGGGCGGATCCTTCTCGGCCGCTTCTTCCTTGATGACCTCGACTTTAGCTTCCTTGACTTCTTTTGGTCCTAGGTCGTTTTGAAGTTGGTTCTGGAATTCGTTTTGGTTAATGATGTTGTTATTGTTGTTTTGGGCAACCGGCTGCGGATTATTGGCGGCTTCCCTAGCGGCCTTTTCCTGCTCATAGGCGTTAATGATGGAGTCGCAATATTCGACCCTTCTCTTCGCCGTCTTGCTTAAGGAGTTGAAGCTCCGTCCTTCCGGTAGCTTATAGGCCTTATACGCTTTGGCGCAGATATATAGATTCTCTTTGTCGCCACAAGTTGGACTATCCTCATCAAGCGCATTTTCGGAGGCGGCCTTTAGGGCTAGGTATTGCTTGGAAGTCGTGCCCCTCCAGCGTTCCCACCAACTGCCGCGGTTATCCTGGAGGATGGTCGGGATATCCTTGCCGGCGTTATAACCGTTGGGCTTATGGTTGTTCTCGTTGAACTTCTCCATGAAAGCCTCGTTACGCCCTTCCACTTCATCCCTCCAATACGCCTCGAATTTGGCTTCGACTTTCTCCAGGGTTTCGATTCCATCTTCAGGGAAGGCGTAATGGTGGTCGTTGAAGGTATGGACCGGATCGTTTATGAAATTGGTCATCTCTTGCCTGAGTTCTTCGTTTTCGACGCTAGTTAAGGAGAGATTATTTTCCCTTAGGTAATCCATGAAATATTGTCTACCGGCCGCGATTAACGTGCCGTAAGAATAATGGGACATGGTGTCTTTTTTGCTCCTAAGATAGATATCTGGATGGTTAGACATCTCTTCCTCTTCCTCAAAGCAATCCTTCATGGCCTTCATGATCCGTCTATATTCTTCTTCGATTGGGGTGTTGCCATTGGATTTGACCGCACTGGCATAATCTTTGTATAGCGGATCGATCTTGCAATTCTCGTTGACGTAGTTGGGGGAGACTTTGTAGAGCTCATCGACTTGGTCACCGGCCGCGAAAACGAACTTCATTTTATCGACGTCGGGCATGAAATAGGAACCAAAATGAACATCCGGGCTATGGTTATATAGGGGCGTGTATTCTTTAACGATTCCGCATTTGATGATGTTATCTAAGGTGTTTTCGTCCTTTGGGGAGGTGTTGCAGAGGAACTCTAAGCCACGTCCGCCCATCATCCCAATGCCCGGGAGCACGTTATAAGCCTGACTGGAATGGTAGAAGACGTGAGCCATCCTCTTGCCGAGGGTGTTTTCCTCGCTACGGGGTAAATAGATTTTCTTGTCTTCGTCCTCACCAAACTTTTTAGCCGTCTTCATAAACGTCTGCATGGGCTCATCGAGATACTCTTCTAGGCTGACATCCCCGGCTTTGGCGGCGGCCTTTAACTGGGTAAATCCGCTTAAGAAAACGACGGCTGGGCTCTTTTCAAAGTCAAATTTAGGTGGAAGGTTAGGCTTCCAGTTCACGATATCGCCATGATCGACGTAAGCCGGACGACCCGAATAGACGTTGCCGGAAAGGGTAACGTTTTCCAAATCAAAGTTCTTTTCGATGAAGTCGAAGACCTTCTCGTATTTAGCGGTCACCTCTTTTACTTCCCCGGCGAGGTTCTTGATATTGGCTAAAGCCGCCTTTTTCTGCTCTTCATCGGTGATTTTGGCGTAGTCGGTTAAGGCTATCTTAAGTTTATAGTTCTTTTGGAAATAGTCGGCTAAACCATATTCCTTGGAGCCGCTTTCCCCGCCCATCGCATTAGTAAGTAGGCCTTCTTCTTGGCAAAGCCTATCTAATTCCAACACTTTCTTCTTATAGTCTTCGTCGAATTTGACGCCCATATCGAGGAAAGGCTTATACTTCTCGAAGTTTTCGCGGTTGTTATATAAGCCCGGGCTAAACGATGCTTTGCCTTTGGTCCGGTTGGTGATCTCCTTTGGATCCATCCCCGCTTTTTTGACAAAGTCAGTAAAGCCACGATTGCCCTGCATGTTACGCAAATTGGAATTGATATCCACTGCGTTATCGACAAGGTTCTGTCCGGTTTTCTCGACTATTTCCTCATTGGCGAAATCCAAAACTTGCTTAAGCTCTTTGTTGGCCTCTTCTTCCGGATAGAGGTTATCGACGTCTTTTTTGATGTTATTAACCAAGTCGGTTAAAGGGTGATTTATTCCCCGAATATTCGGGTCGGCCTTCTTAAAGACTTTTTCAATGGCTTCCGGGTTGTCTTTGAATTCCTCTTCGACGGCCTCCATGAGCTTTTCATAATCGACGTCCTCGATGGAGATGATGCCGAGTTCGTTATCCATGGAAATCGAGGGGAATCTTCCTTTGGGAAAAAGTTCTGGGTAGCGAAGAAAGAAGGCGCTTTGTTTATCCTTTCCTCCAAATAGTGCGGGAGAATTACTGATATAACGCATGAATTGACCCGTTTGATGGACCGCTTCAAGGGCCTTCAAAGCCGTGGGGAATTTGCAGGCTTTTTCTAAATCCGTCTCCCACAGTTTTTTATAATCTTTAACTACTTTTAGCTTTTTTAGAAATTCATCTTTATAAGGCATAATGGCACCTCTTCTAACATTGACTCCGTTACTATAAACCCTGACTTGTCACAAAGTTGCAACAAAGAAAGCAAAAGAAGGCCGCCTCCTAGAGACGGCTATCAATCAGGGCTCCAAATCGTTTACTTCGATGGCCGGTTGCTTCTCTTCGACCACCACTTCCTCTTTCTTGGCGGCGGCGGGTTCTATGTTATTCTTTAACTCTTCTTGGAACTCGTCTTGTTTGAGCTCGTTATCGATGACGTTGGCTTGATCTAACGACTTATCGATAGGACGGCCGTTGACGGCTTTATCGACGTTATCCATGTAAGGCTTAATCCGCTTGTTCTCATCAATGGAATCTAAGACGTTAAGGCAGAACTCCGCCCTATCCCTCTTACCTTTTGGCAAAGCATCAAGCCACTGCTCCCTAGGCATATCTTTAGAATATTTGAAGTTAGGGATGGTGTGTTCAAGATAAGCGGTCGTCTTCTTCTTAAGGTCTTCGACGTTACCGCTCATGGCCATTTTGGCGTCACGGAAAGCCTTTAAAGACTCTTCAAAGGCAGAATACTCCTTGGACTTGCGGCGGAACAACGTTCCGAAGAAACCACTATTGATACGCTTTAAGGAAGCGTCGATTGTCGCATCCTCAGGATTCTTCTTTTGGATACGGCTAAGGATATCGACCATTTCGGGTTTATCCTCATATTTGTTCTTATCCTTTTCTCCGCTGATGCCTAGTTCAATCGCATGGATATTGGCATTGGTCTTAAGGTCAATATAGAACTGAACTTCGTCGGGGTCATTCATTTGGGCATAGTTCTCTTTGCGGTTGGCTAACGTTTCCATCTCGCGCCTCATCGCCCCGACGGGGTCGCGGATAAATTCCTTAACCCTGGTATCGGCGGCCCCTTTAAGGTTACCAACGTTATCATAGGCAAAAGGCACCTTGGAATCGATATGGCTTTGGCCAGCCTGGGCCAAAAGCTCGTTCCTGGCGGTATAGACTAAATCCATGAAGTCTTCCTTGGAGGCCCCTCCAGACATTCCATGCCTCGCCAAATACCCAATTACGGTCGGGAATTGGTTGGCTTTATTTTGAATAAAACGGGGGTCGTTGATTAATTCGATTAGCCCTTGCTTGGTGCAGGTCCTAAGTGCTTTCTTTTCTGCGCTAGTCATAACTTTTGCCTCTTATGGGGATAATGATAAAGGAAGGCGAGCCACAGATGTGCCACAAAACAAACCATTACCCGTGCTTGAGATATTTCATAGGTATAAGGTGGTATTCGAACGGCAGAAATGATAAAAACCTAACTTTTTGCAAAT
>CAMOQM010000105.1 GCA_946622925.1 uncultured Caryophanales bacterium
GTTGATAACGATATCATAGGCATAAGCCAAGACATCTTCTGGAGCGGTATCGAGCTTAGCGAGGTCTTCGTCTTTAGGACGGGTGAAGGGATGGTGCTCGGCCACAACCCTATTTTCGCCTTCAACGGGCGTAAACATCGGAAAGTCGATGACCCAGAGCAAATCATAGGTATCGGGTTTGACAAGATTAAGCTTCTTAGCATAGTAAGTACGTAATCCACCCATGCCAAAGTCGATGATTCTCCTATTGGAGGAAGCGGAGAAGAAGAAGCAATCCCCTTCTTCTAAGTTAACCCTCTCAATTAGCTTCTTACCGAGTTCTTCGTCGATGAATTTAGCGAAAGGTCCGGCTAAAACGCCATTTTCAAGTTTTAGGCAATAATAGGTTTTTAGCCTCCACTTCTTGGCTTCTAAGGTTAGTTCGTCAAGGACTTTGCGGCTAGTGGCGCTAGCGACGCCTTTAACGACGATGCCTTTGACCATGTCGTCTTCGGCAAAGCCAGGGAAGGAAGAGGTTTTAAGAAGATCGCTGACATCGCTAATCTTCATGTCGTAACGGGTATCGGGTTTATCCGAGCCATAGGTATCTAAGGCTTCCCAATAAGGGATACGGCGTAACGGGAGTTCGATATCGACGCCTTTAACTTCCTTAAATAGCTTTTGGAGGAAGCCCTCGTTAAGGGCTAAGAGTTCATCTTGGGTTAAGAAAGAGCATTCCAAGTCGATCTGGGTGAATTCGGGCTGCCTATCGGCGCGAAGATCTTCGTCACGGAAGCACTTGGCGATTTGGTAATATCTCTCGAATCCGCCAACCATAAGGAGCTGTTTCCAAAGCTGCGGGGATTGGGGCAAAGCATAGAAGCAGCCATGATGGACGCGGCTAGGAACTAAGTAGTCACGGGCGCCTTCGGGGGAAGAAAGGTTAAGGATTGGGGTTTCGACTTCGATAAAGCCATGGTTATCGAAATATTCATGGGCGATCTTAACGATTTTGGCCCTGGTCTTAAGGTTATTTAATAAGACGGGGCGACGAAGGTCGAGATAACGATATTGGAGACGGGTATCTTCAAGAGCATCGGACTTATCGGCGATGATAAAGGGAGTAAGTTCGGCTTTATTGATGATTTCCATCTCGGAAACGATGACTTCGATATCGCCATTGGGGATCTTGGTATTGGGGACGTCTTTTAAAGCGACGGTACCCACCACTTCGATGACATATTCGTTTCTGACATCCGGAAAGGCTTCGGGCTTATCGATGGTAAGCTGGATGGTGCCGGTAGCATCGCGTAAATCGATGAATAGCAAAGCGCCGAGATTACGGTATTTGGCGACCCAACCCTTAAGGGAGACCTTCTCCCCGACATTGAGCCTAGATAGTTCACCATTACGGTGAGTGCGTTTGAATTTCATATTATCAACCTTCTAATTTATTCTTCGTGATGATGGCAGCAACATTGCTGTCCTTCTTCGTGATGATGATCATCTTCGCAGCAGCAATGTCCATCCTCATGATGATGGCCACCGCATCCGCAATGATGTTCGGGCTCATCTTCGCTAAGGAGATCATCTAAGGTCCTTAGCAGTTCGCTGAGCTTGACTTCGCGCTGCTCCTGGGTGGCCAAGTTCTTAACTTGGATGGAATCGTTCTTCAGTTCGTTTTCCCCGGCGATAAGGGCGACTTTGGCGCCACGCTTCTCGGCTTTCTTGAAGTAAGAACCAAGCTTAGCGGCTTTATAAGGCATATCGACTTTGAAGCCGGCCATTCTTAGGTCTTGGGCTAAGACGAAGCAAGCTTCGAAGGTATCTTCGCCCATTGGCATTAAGTAGCAATCGATATCGGATTCGGGAAGCTCCAGGCCTTGGTCTTTTAATAAAGCGATGAGACGTTCGACGCCCATGGCAAAGCCAACGCCATGATCGATATCCTCAGGTCCGCCAAATTGGCTTAATAAGCCATCGTAGTGACCCCCGCCTAGCAAAGCGCCTAAGTCTTCGCCTTTAGAGGTGGAACCATGGACCTCGAATACGAGACCTCCATAGTAATCTAGACCCCTGACTAAGGAAGTATCGACTTCGTAACTAACGTTCATCTGGTTTAGATAGAAGAGGATCTTTTCGAATCTAGCTTTATCTTCCTCGGTAAGATATTTATCTAAGGTCGGAGCGCCTTTGGCGATTTCCTGATCATGAGGGACCTTGCAATCTAAGATACGGAGAGGATTAAGTTCTAATCTAGTGTGGCAATCCTCACACATATCATCGATCTTATCCTTGAAGAAATCGGTTAAAGCGGCCCGGTAGGCGGCCCGGCTTTCCTTGCCGCCTAAGGAATTGACTTTGACCTTAAGTCCTTTAAAGCCCATTATGCCTAGGGCGCTGACGGCGAACAAAACAGCTTCGGCATCTAAGAAGGCCGAATCGGCTCCCACCGCTTCGATGCCGGCTTGGATGAATTGGCGGTACCTACCAAGCTGTGGCCTTTCATAGCGATAAGCCGGACCGAAATAATAAGCCTTTAAAGGCAAATCGTGGGTAGCGTAAAGCTTATTGGATACCATGGCCCGGATTACCCCGGCGGTAAATTCAGGGCGCATGGTCACCGAACGGCCGCCTTTATCGTCGAAGGTATACATCTCTTTCCTGACGATATCGGAACTTTCTCCGGTGGAATGGATGAAAACATCGGTATATTCCAAAGTCGGGGGTTCGATATAGGAATAGCCATATAAGGAAGCGACTTCGGAGAAGATGTTACGGACGTATTGATAATAGGGAGCGTCCGCGAAGAGGATATCGTGGGTGCCCTTGACGTTAATCGGATTCATAACGAAAACTCCTTGTAGCGGGTATATTATAGGCGCGAGCGCATATATAAACAACTCTTCAAGGTAAAAACCTTGAACCTTTTAGTGGATGACGCGGGTTATCGAGAAAACCCCTTTTATGCCGGAACAATCGGCGAAAACGTCTTGCAAAGCCTTGGCCGAAGAGACCAAAACCCGCATCTCGATGGATACATTATTGGTTTGGGTGATTAGATGGGCCTTAAGGTCATTGACCCCGACTCCTTTGGCGGCGAAGGCTACCAAGACATCGGAGACGAGATTTGGCCTATCGTTAGCAAATATCTCAATATCGACCGGATATTGGGCCATCGCTAAATTGTCTTTCCAATGGACGTCGATCAAACGCTTGCTTCCAATGATATTGGGGCAATTGGCGCGGTGGACGGTGATACCTTTACCTTTGGTAATATAACCAACGATTGGATCGCCAGGGATTGGAGTGCAACATTGCCCTAAGGAGATGGCGAGGTTATTACCGCCACCTTCTACATAAACCGGGCAGCCATTATCCACCACTTTGGCCTTGGCTTTGTTTTTGCTAAAGTCCAAAGTCGGTTTCTTTTTGACCTTAAGCAAATCCAAGACGGCATTAGGCGCCGGGTTTTTGCCATAGATCATGACGAAGAAATCATCTAGTTGGTCGAAATGATATTCATTTCGGAGTTTATCGCTATCTAATAATTTTAAGGCCTCGGCTTCTTCAATGCCCTGCATCTTAAAGGCATCCATCATGGATTGACGGCCTAGGCGCGATCTTTCTTGCTTTAGGATTTCGGCATCCCTTCTTTGAAGGGCTTTCCGGATATGGCCTTTGGCAGAAGCGGTCTTAGCGATTTCTAACCAGGAATCGTTAGGCGAAGCGGTTTTGGAGGTTTTGATTTCGCAGATATCCCCGGTTTTAAGGACGGTATTAAGGGGAACTAGGACCCCATTAACGATGGCGCCAACCGCCGAATCCCCTACCTTAGTATGGATTTTATAGGCGAAGTCTAAGGTCGTCGCCCCCGTAGGAAGATCGATGACTTTTCCTAAGGGAGTAAAGACATAGACATTAGCCCCAAAGATATCCGAAGTTAAGGATTCGATAAATTCTTTGGCACTGCCTTGAGCTTCGCCGGCAAGGGAAACGAAATCGCGGAACAAATGGA
>CAMOQM010000106.1 GCA_946622925.1 uncultured Caryophanales bacterium
TCCAAAGTTTTGAAACTTGAAAAAAAAGACGATTACAATCCGAAAGTCCGTCCTTACCTCAATCCCAACAAGATGAGTGAAGATGAACTTAATGCCTTAATCGCCAAAAACCCGGACTATGGTACCGTCGTTTGCAATTGTGAGAAGGTTACCCTAGCCGAAATCAAAGACGTTTTGTCCCGTTCGGTCGCGCCTAGATCAATCAAAGGAATCAAAAAGAGGACCAGAGCCGGCTTTGGTAAATGCCAAGGCGGATTCTGCCAGCCGAAAGTATTGATGGCCCTAGCCGAGCATTATCATATTTCGCCACTTGAAGTCCTTTACGACTTAGATGGCTCTGAAATCATCATTAAGGAGTCTAAATAATGGAAAACCGCGATTTAGTTATTATCGGCGGTGGTTCCGCCGGTATGGCCGCTGCCGTAGCGGCTTATGATAAAGGTATCCGCGATATCCTCATTTTGGAACGTACCGAATTCTTAGGTGGCATCTTGAACCAATGCATCCATAACGGATTCGGACTTCATGAGTTCAAGGAAGAACTCACTGGACCAGAATTCCTTACCCGCTTCGTGAATCAGGTTAAAGAACGCGGTATCGAATATGAGCTTGAAGCTAACGTCTTGTCTTTGACTAACGACAGAGTCGTTACTTATTTATCCAAGAAGGGCAAAAAGTCCATTAAGGCCAAAGCCGTCATCAATGCTGCCGGATGTTACGAACGTAATGCCGGTGCCATTGGCATCCCGGGAACCCGTCCTGCTGGCGTCATTACCGCCGGCCAAGCCCAACTATATCTAAATGAATTTGGTTATATGGTGGGCAAAAAGGTCTTTATCCTAGGATCTGGCGATATCGGATTGATCATGGCTAGACGTATGACCTTAGAAGGGGCGAAAGTCCTTGGAGTGGCCGAAATCATGCCCTATAGCAATGGCCTTAACCGTAATATCCAACAATGCCTTAAGGATTTCGATATCCCCTTATATCTCTCCCATACCGTATCCAAAGTCATCGGTAAGGAACATCTTGAGGCTATCGAAATATCTAAAGTCGATGAAAGGATGCGTCCTATCCCCGGAACCGAAATCCGTTTCGACGTTGATACATTGCTTCTTTCCATTGGCTTAATTCCGAACAATTCCATCCTCGATCAAGCCGGCGCAATCGGTTCTTCGACTAGGGGTTCAAAAGTCAATCAAAACATGGAAACCTCTATTCCTGGCGTCTTCTCCTGCGGCAACGTCCTCCACGTCCACGACCTCGTCGATTATGTCGTGGAAGAGGGCAGGCAAGCTGGCGTGGCCGCCGCTGCTTATTTGCAAGGCCAGCAGAGGAGCGATGGGCCTAGGATCGAATGCGTTCCTGGCAATGGAATCGGTTATGTTGTTCCTAGCTGGATCGATATGGAATCAGCGGGAGATTCTATCCCATTAAAGTTCCGCTGCCGCAAGCCTAGCAAGAATGTATATATTTCCATCTCCTTTAATGGGAAGGAAGTCAAGAAGATGTTAAAACTTGCGATGATTCCTAGCGAAATGGAAATTATCAAGTTGCCTAAAAATCTACTAGATTCCAACCAAGGTAAACTCGAGGTTGCCCTGGTGGCCAAAGGAGAATAACGATGGAACATATCCTTACTTGTATCGTTTGTCCGCGTGGATGCGAACTCCATGTCGATGAGAACTTCAACGTCACCGGCAACTCTTGCCCTAGAGGCGCCGTCTATGGTGCCCAGGAAATTAGAGATCCTAGACGTACCCTAACCTCCACCGTAAAATGCCGGGGCAAGGTTTTACGTGTTTGCCCGGTTAAGACCAGCGGAACCATCCGTAAAGCCGACCAATTCCGTATCATGGAAATCGTCAATAAAACCGAGATTGTCCCTCCCGTGGCATTAGGTCAGGTTATCGTGCCTAACATTGGGGACACCGGCGTTGACCTTATCGCAACGCGCGCTATTGACGAATAATGTAATTCCCTTAAACTTTATCGTTGATGAAAGTTTTGATCGCCAGCGATATCCACGGGCGGCTTCAAGCTACCAAGCGTTTAGAAGCCGTCATAAACCGGTTGTCACCGGAGCGGATAATTTTGCTTGGCGATTTTTTGTATAACGGTCCTAGGAACGGCGTGCCTAACGATTATGACCCGATGGCCACGGCGAATATCCTAAATAAATACGCCAGAATTATAACTGCCGTTCGTGGAAATTGCGATTCTCGGGTCGACCAAACCGTCTTACGGTTTCCTTTCAAAGATTCGGAAATTACATATGCAAATGGCTATAGGTGCGATTTGATCCACGGCGATTTGCTTACTTCCGATCTGGTGAATGTCGAACGTGGCGACATCTTAATGTTTGGGCACACCCATGTGCCGATGTTAAAAAGGGAAGATGGCGTCATTTACCTTAATCCAGGTTCGATTTCCTTCCCCAAAAATGGGAACCCACCTTCCTATGCCTTAATGAATGGCAACGTTTTGGAAGTTAGAAGCCTCCTTGACGATGTGCCGTTCTTAACCATGGCCCTATATTGATTATGAAAGCCGCCCAATTACGTCATCAAAGCGATTCTCGTTATTGTTTCGTTGTTGAAGATGAGCGGCTTTTGCTTCGCTTAGCCATTGATAGGGATGTTCATGTAACTTCGGTTAAAGTTACTTTTGGACCGCCCCAAGGGTTCAATAAAAGCCATCAGGACCAGGAAATGTTCCCTCGCTATGACGATGGTGACTTTATCTATTACGAAACCATTTTAGAAGCGCGACCGAGCCGCTTTTATTACATCTTCAAGATTGAGGAGAATGGCGAAAAGTACATTTACGATGAAAATGGCTTAGCTAAAAGCTTCAATTTCGAATTGGCCTTCTTGAGCGCTTTCCAAATGATCGCGGAAAACCGGGCCGATTTCACATTGCCTAAACCATCCTGGCAAGGCCGGGTCTTCTACCAGATTTTCCCAGAAAGATTTGCCTGTCGGGGGAATCCTAAGGATAAACCTTATGTTAACCGCGATTGGAATAGCACTCGTTTAGGCGGTTTACCGCCTGCCTTCATCGGCGGTGACATTTGGGGCATCATCGATAAGCTTGATTACATCGAATCTTTGGGAGTGGGGGCCATTTATCTAAACCCAATTCACCCAAGCCTAAGCAACCATAAGTATGACGTTTTGGATTATTTTGAAGTCGAAGAGGCCTTCGGCGGCAAAGAAGCCTTCCATCAACTAATCCAGAAAGCCCATGAAAGAGATATAAAAGTGGTGATGGATATGGTTTTTAACCATACTTCGGCCCAGCATCCTTTCTTCAAAGATTGTCTAGAAAAGGGAAAAGATTCGCCTTATTTCGACTATTATTTCATCCACGGCGATAAGCCTAATTATGGGTTAAGGAATTACGATTGCTTTGCCGAAGTTAGGGATATGCCGAAACTCGATACCTCTAATCCCAAAGTCCAAGAATACCTTATTTCGGTCGCTTCCTATTGGATGAAGGAATTTGACGTCGATGGCTTTAGGCTCGATGTTTGCGAAGGGGTAAGCCACGAATTCTGGACTTTATTAAAGATGGCCTTAAAGAAAATTAACCCCGACGTTTATTTGCTTGGTGAAATATGGATGAATTCCGAATCCTATTTAGGACCAAACCAAATCGACGGATTAATGAATTATCCCTTCTTGGGAGCTATTTCCAACTATGTTTTGGGCAATAACGATGCGAATAAGACCGCGAAGGTGCTAAGTGGTTTATTAACCAGATATAAGCAGGGTAACGTTTTGATGATGCTCAACCTGCTTTCAAGCCATGATATCCAACGCTTCATAAGGCTGTGCGGAGGTGATAAATCGAAGTTCCTCTGCGCCTACGCCATCATGTTCGCCTTCCCGGGAATGCCCTCTATTTATTATGGCGACGAAATATTCCTAGATGGGGGTGGCGATCCAGGTTGCAGAAGGGGCATGCCTTGGAATTCGAGCGAATTCGCTAGTC
>CAMOQM010000107.1 GCA_946622925.1 uncultured Caryophanales bacterium
ATTTGGTCCGTTATCTTGAATTCGCCGGCATCAAGCCAGGCGAAGTTAAGAAGGAAGCCCCCAAGGCTAAACCTGAGCCTAAGCCTGAGCCTAAGCCAGAACCAAAACCTGAAGCTAAGCCTGAGCCTAAGCCCGAGCCAAAGGAAGAACCTAAACCGGAACCCAAAGAGGAACCGTTGGAAGCTAAATTCCTCGAAAGCGAATTCCCCTTCGCTAGAGGCGAGCAATACACCTTGCAATTCCTTTTCCCAGCCGAAGTTATGTATCTAAAGATCGAAGGTAACGTCGTCATGGTCAATAAGAACCTTGGCAACTACGTTTCACAACCCTTCACCGTAAGTGAGGCCGGCGATAAGGAAGTGGAATTCCACGCCCCTAACGACAAAGTCCTTGGCAAAGCCATCATCCACTTTAACCAAGGCATCGAAACTATGGACATGGGTATTTAATTATGACTGATGAATTAATGCAAAATCCCGTTGACGAAACTCCCGTCGAAAAAGCTCCAGTCGAGGAAGCCCCAGTAGAAGAGACTCCCATCGAAGAAGCCCCCGCTATGGAAGAAGTCAAACCGGAAGAACCCCAAGAAGAAGCCGAAGATAAACCCGAGCCCGAACCTGAACCCGAGCCCGAAGAAGAGAAGAAAGATCCGCCTTCCGGTGGATCAGGTTTCCCCACTTCTGGTGAAGGCCCTGGTTATGACTATGAGGAATATCTAGCCAAACTCAAAGAGAAGTTCGGCCCGATGATCGTCTGCAAAGGACAGGGCAGCCAATTCTTTGCCTCCTTATCCATTCCCGGTTATATCCGTGACTGGTTCTTGATGAGATACGCTAACGCCGATGGCACCTTAAATGGCGATTTCGCTTTGGCTAAAATCCGGGGTATCCTTCCTGGACCTAAGGAATTCTTGACCCTCCGCGATAAAATCATGAACGAAGGCGAAAAGGTTAAGTTCCTTGCCCGCATCCGCATCCAAATCGACGTCATGAAAGGCGAGGCCCATTTCTCCTTGCCCGATTTCGACGTCCCCTTCCAGCAAACCACCATCGATACGGGCACCTGGAATAGGTTAAAGGATAAAATCCTTTCCGATGACGAAATCTGGGGTGTCGTCACCCTTGATTACGTTAGAGGCGAGAAAGTTAACAAGATCCGTCTTGTCGACTTCGTCTCCTTCCGTCCCTACTCCACTGATCTGGCCTATTATCGGCAATCCTCCAAGGCCTTCACTATCGACGAATGGATCGATACCCTTATCGGGGCCATGGACTATAACGCCCGTAACTTCCCGACCTTAGAGAATAAGCTAATGATGCTAACCCGGCTTCTCCCCTTTGTGCAGAAACGCGTTAACTTAATCGAATTGGCCCCTAAAGGAACCGGTAAGAGCTATGTCTTCTCTTCCATCTCCAAATATGGTTGGCTAGTCTCCGGCGGCACATTGTCCCGCGCCAAACTCTTCTATGATATGAGTAAGAGCCAGCTAGGCCTCGTCGCCCATTATGACTATGTCGCCTTAGACGAAATCTCCACCATCAACTTCGGTAACGTTTCGGAAATGCAAGGTGCCTTAAAAGGTTATCTTGAACAAGGCGCCTTCGCCGTCGGTACCAAAAAGGCATCTTCGGATGCCGGTATGGTCTTCTTAGGCAACATCCCCTCCACTTCCTTCAATTTGGATAGCGATCTAACCGCGACCTTGCCCGCCATCTTCAAAGACTCCGCCCTCGTCGACCGAATCCATGGCATCGTCGAAGGTTGGAAGATCCCGAGAATGGATGAAAAGCTAAAAGCTAGTGGCTGGGCATTAAACTGCGAATATTTCTCCGAAATCATGCATTCGCTCCGCGAAGACCCCCACTATGACTCGGTCGTTAATTCTTATCTCGATGCCACTAGTGGCGATACCCGCGACATCTCGGCTGTCAAACGCTTAGCCGCCGCTTACCTTAAGCTGCTCTTCCCCTACGTCGATACTTGCAATGACCTTCCTAAGGAAATCTTCGATAAGTATTGTCTCCAACCGGCTATTCACCTCCGTTCCATCGTCAAGGGACAACTTGGCAGAATGGATAAGGAATTCGCCGCGATGGGTATGGCGAAGATTACCCTTAAGTAAATCCTACTACCTACTAGGCGTTCCACTCCGGGACGCCTTTTTCATTACCTTTACGTATGCACGCCTGTATAATCAATTAGGTTATGTTCCCCTATTTGCGATTTGGCCAAGTTTCCTTCCCCGTCTATAGCCTAATGATCGGATTAGGCTTAATCGCTTTTATCGTGGTTTTCGTGTTTGAATTCAAACAGTTCAAACTTCGGATTGGATTAGCCTCCTTATTAATTACCACCGCTATTGGGGGAGCCGCCTTCTATGGTGGGGCTTTTCTTTGGGATAATCTATGTCACGCAATAGACGGAACGGCCCAATTTGGACACGCCGGTATTTCTTTCTTAGGCGGGGTTTGCATTGGGCTTCCTATTTATTATGGGGTCTTATGGTTTACTTACCGTAACAAACTCTCCGTCCGTATCATGATGAATACCTTAATCCCCTGTTTGCTAATCGCCCATGCCTTTGGACGGATTGGCTGCTTGGCGGGTGGATGTTGCTATGGGAAACCTTCTGGCAACGGCTTTGGATTAATCTATCCAGAAGGTAGCGAAGCCGCCTTAGCCTATGGCTATGGGACGCCGCTACTACCCACTCCCATTATTGAATCGATCGTTTTATTTGTTTTCTTTGCCTTATTTACCTTCGTCCCCTATTTCAAACAAAGACGGGTTATGTGGTATTGCCTTTTCTATGGGATATACCGTTTCTTCGCTGAGTTTATGCGAGGCGACTCTAGAGGTGGCTTCATTCCCGGCTTATCGCCTAGCCAATTCTTATCTATCTTGCTTGTGCTTACTGGCATAGCCATATTCCTAATCCAAAGATTCGTCACCCATGACTGTGGTCTAATCCCAGAAGGCCCCAATTTCATCATCTCGCCTTTGTTCTATAAGAAAGCCAAAAAATAAACGCACGATGCCGGAATCTATCAATCGTTTTTTATTTGGCTATTTTTCTTCTTTTGCGGTTTCAACGTTCACGCCTTTTGCCATTCCAGTTAGAGAATCAAAAACGGCCAGCTTTGCTTCGATTCTAGGCTTGATTTCGCAAACCTCAACACCATCTTTGGTAACAATAAACGTTTCACCATTTGCGGCCATTTCCAAATAAGATTCTAACGAGTTATTTAGTTGAGTTACCGTTATGGTGGTCATAATTAATCGCCTCGATCAAAACATTCCTTCGATACAATAACAAGAAATCTAGCAATAATCCACCAACCAAATTCAAAAATAAAACCGCACCCGGCAGGATGCGGTGATATTCACTCGACTTCGACTTCCTTTATAAGGAATTCGTTGCCTTGTTTTAAGACGGTGTTCTCGCTATGGCAATGGGGACAGACCTTCGCATACTTGATGGTGTCGTATTCTTCCCCGCAGTCAAGGCAAGTGGTATAGGCGTGGATGAACTCCATTTTGAGTTCCGAGCCCCGAAACAAGTCATCGTCTTTGGTAAACCATTCCCAAGCGTCGGTTAGGTAATGGGGGACGATCCCCGAAACGGTGCCGACGCTTAAGGTTACAGATTTTACTTTCCTGACGGGCGGATGTTGGTTTTCAAAATTCTCATAGAGGCTATCCACGACCGAAGTGATTAGGGATAACTCGTGCATTATCTTTTGGCGGCTTGCTTAGCTTCCTTCTTGAGTTGGCGGTTATGCTTCTTGATGGCAAAGACGCGCTTAATCATGTAAGGAAGGACCTTCTTCATGGTCTTTTCGCAAGGCACTAGGTCGCTAGCTTCGGGAATCTCACGATAGAGGTGGATGGCGTCGAAGGCACACTTGGTGGTGCAGATACCGCAGCCAATGCACTTGTTCGGGTC
>CAMOQM010000108.1 GCA_946622925.1 uncultured Caryophanales bacterium
ACGATATAAACTCGAATTCGATACTTTGGATATCCAAGGCGGGCAGATCATCCAAAACAATTTGTTCGGCACGATATTCGGGGCCAAAAAGTTGATCTTAAGGAATATTTACGAAATACCGGCCTCCGCTTTCGAAAGTAACGTCCCGGTCGAAGAATTGATATTAGATGGGGTTACCCAAATCGGGTATGCCGCCTTCTATAGGCACAATATGAAACACGTTTATATCGCTAAAAACGTGGCTAGGTTTGGAGAAAGGTCCTTCTATGGGCTATCCGCCTATCAAATGGATTTTGGAAAAGACATATTTACCGTCGAAGAATATAAGAGCGTAAAAGAATACAATATGACCACTTTTGACGTGGGAGAAAACGTTACCTTCAAATATAACGTTCCTAATCCCCTTGAAACTAACGCCTAAACAAAAACGACCCGAAGTGCCGTTTATTTGCTTGAAGGTATTATTTTGGTTTGGATGACTTTGTAATTACGCTTCTCGTATTTATTGGCGGCGGTTTTGATTTTCTTCCCGTCCTTACTAAGGGCGAATACGGTCGATCCCGAACCCGACATCCCGAAGATAGTGAAGCCGTCTTTATTTAATTCGGCGAGGATGTCCCCGACTTCGGAACATAACGAGTTAGCGGCGAAATAGAGATCGTTGCCTCTATTTTTGGCCACCATTTCCTCGTCATCGTTTTTTAAGCCAAGTTGGACTTTGTCGTTATTGATTTCCCTTTTAGGGAATTTATCGCAGATGTTATAGACGTCTTTGGTGGATAATCCTTGCTCGGGTTTGATCAACAAACAATGGTAAGCCACGGGGACGGAGATGAATTCAAGCTTTTCCCCAATGCCTTTGACCCTGGCTGGTTTATTGAAGATGAAGAAGGGGACGTCAGAACCGACCTTTAAGGCGATTTCCCGTTTATCTTCTTCGCTCATATTGAGTTTTAGATATTTATCTAAGGCTAACATCAAGGCCGCCGCATTGGAACTACCTCCGCCTAATCCGGCGGCAAAGGGAATTTCCTTATGGATATGAATAAGGAAGTGCTGCTTGAAATGATATTTTTCCCTTAGAAGATCGACCATCTTCTTGCAGATGTTAGAACGAAGCCCCATAAGGCGAACGTCATCGCAGACGATATAGGTCTCTTTATATAAGGGGTTATAGTCGATTTCCAAGACGTCATGGAGTTCAAGAGGGAGGTTAACCATGTCTAGTTCATGGTAGCCATCTTCCCTAACTCCGAGGTTTTGGAGGGATAAATTGATTTTGGCGTAGGATTTTACAAACATAGGACGTCTTAGGACTTAATTAAGCGGGTTAGCTTTAGATATTGCTCAGGTGTGACTTCTTCGGGACGGATGGTGGGTTTTAATCCCATTATAGAGAGGATATTATCGGTTTTCTCCTCGTCATGAAGGTAGCCTTTGAGGTTATTCCTAAGGGTTTTCCTCCTTTGCAAGAACATACTCTTGGCAAGTAAGTATACATCCGCTCCTTCTTCTAGCGTGATACCCTCTTTTCTTTTTATGGTATAAACCGCGCTTTCGACATGGGGGGCAGGTACGAAAGAAGCTCTTCCGACGGTTAATATGCGTTTATAGGTAAAGCACAATCCAAGCAATATGGATAAAGGCGAATAATCCTTGTCCCCAACCTTTGATCCGATCCTTTCCCCGGCTTCTTTTTGGACCATGAAGACCATGGTTTTGGCGTTACTGCCCTCTAAAAGGACCTTTTCTAAAATCAAAGTGGTTATGTAATAAGGAAGATTACCGATTATCTTGGTGAAAGGACGGTAATCATATTTGGCGGCGTTGCCGTAAACCACGGTTAAATGATCGCTATTTTTGAAGTCGTTGCCGGTTTTAGTTAGCATCGCTTCATCGATATCGATCGCGGTGACTTTGCCTTTTGTTTTCTCTAAGAAATAAGTTAAAGAGCCGGCTCCGCAGCCGATTTCTAAGACGTTATCCTCGCTATTTACTTCTAAAGCCTCGACAATCGTCCTGGCGGCTTTAACGTCCACCAAAAAATTCTGGCCGACTTCCTTTTTGGCAAGCATCTTAAAGGAAGCGATATTTTCGAAATAAGTTACTTCATCCATGGATGGCCTCCTTTAATTGTTGCTTACTTAGACCTAAGGCATTGGCCCTTTGAAGGAAGGCTTTGCCATTACATTCCCCTAGATGGAAAGCGTGGCTAACCTTATTCCTAAGTTTAGATGATTCATTAGACCCGACAAGCCCAAGTTCATAAAGGTCGGAATAGGTCAATTCCCCGAGCTTAGTTTTCTTAGAAGGGGTCAAATGGGATAAAGCTTCCAAGATGGCTTCTTGGTTACTTTCGGCGATTCCGACTTTATGGCCCTTTATGCACTTTTCCTTGGGAACATAAGCATGGAGAAGGCCATTTATTTCCTTATCGAGGACATCTCTTATCCTTTTTCCGGGGGAATCGGGGTCAGTTAGGACGATTACGTCCCTTATTAAAGAATTTTCTTTAATGTAATCTATTGTTCCACGTGGAACATCTGACCCATTGGTGGTCACTATCTCGGCATCGAGGAAATTGGTCAATAATGCCTTGTCCATAGCCCCTTCGACCACGATTAGGGCATCTAGGTGTAGTTTGCTCATAATTTCACGTGGAATAAACGGGAGAAGTTCGCGTTTAGTTTTTCTTCCAATTCGGTTTCCGTCAAACCCTTAAGCTCGGCCATCATGTTAAATATATAAGGTATATAAGCGGGCTCATTTCGTTTGCCCCTAAAGGGTACGGGGGAGAGGTAGGGGGAATCGGTTTCGACCAATAATCTATCTACGTTTATGACTTTGACGCATTCTTTGGGAACGATGGAATTCTTATAGGTGAGAGGACCATCGAATCCAAAATATAGATCCAATTTGGCAAAGCGCTCCATCATCTCCACCGATCCGGAATAGCAATGGAGCACCGCCCCGGAAGTAGGGCGATATTCGTTTAATATATTGAAGGTGTCTTCGGAGGCATCACGCGCGTGTATAGATAAAGGTAAGCCGAGTTTATTGGCTAATTTGATTTGCTCGATGAAGAAGGCCTTTTGATTGGCTTTGGTCTCCTCATCGTTTTTCCAATGGTAATCCAAACCGACTTCCCCGATGGCAATGACTTTCTCGTTATGGGAGAGCTCTTCGATTTGTTTGATATCGTCTATTGATAAGCCTTCATAATTCTCGGGATGAATGCCTACCCCAGCGTAGCAGATATCATATTTAGAGGCGATTTCTACGGCTAACCTAGAAGAGATGACATCATAACCTAAAACCAAGATAGCCTTTAATCCGGCTTCTCTAGCCTTAGCGACCGTTTCTTCTAAATCGGAAGCGAAGGCTTCATCATTTAAATGGCAATGAGAATCGAAGTAGACCATTATTTTCCGACGCAGAAGCGCGAGAAGATCTCATCGCTTAGGTCCTGTCCCCCTTCTTCCCCGAGTAAGCGGCAGCAATATAGATAAGCCCGTTGCATGATCATGGCTAAGATATCGAAATTAGCCCCGTTATTGGCCTCGTTGATCGCTAAGGATATCTCTTCGTCGATATTACGTAGCAAAGCTAATTCCCTAGCGTTACTTAATGATGGAGTCTTATAAGAATCCTCGCTTAAGGATAAGGCCTCATAGATCGCGTCTTTAACGGCTTTGACGTCCTTGGACGAAGCGGATACGAAGATGCCTTGGCCCTTATCTTTAACCAAATCGGCTTTGTTATAGATATCAATGACTTTCTTGCCTTTTAGCTTTTCTTGGATATCGGGATCGATTTGATTATTCGAAGCGTCATATATCCTTAAAACCAAGTCGGCTTTCTCTAACGATTTATAACTACGTTCCACCCCGATCTTTTCCACGATATCCTCGGTTTCATGGATACCGGCCGTATC
>CAMOQM010000109.1 GCA_946622925.1 uncultured Caryophanales bacterium
CATTGAGGTTATATTCGTGAAGTTGCCAGCTGGCAACGAGGTTAACGTTGTGGGTAACACTATAGACGCCTTGGCTTTCCCATTTGGTTCCATCTTCGTCATACCAACCAAGGAAATCATAGCCAACGCAGCTGGGAGTTGGGATCGAGTAGTTCCCTCCGTAGGTGAATTGATCGGCATGGACCATTTCGGTGAGTTCATCGACGGCGTTGATTTCATAGGTCTTAGGCTCCCAATTGGCGATGAAGGTGCGGGCCGAGCTACTAGGATCGGCTACCCTACCGATAATGGGATTGCTATCTAGTTCGGTGCTCCAACCTAGGAAGTCATAGCCTTCCCTGGTCGGATCTAGTAAGGTAAAGGCCCCATCGTCGAAGCTAAGATGATTGCTCGGATCGTTGGTACCGCCATTAAGTTGGTAGATTATCTCGGAAGATGTTTCCCATAAGGCCACGATGCGGGTATGGGTTTTGATTTGGAGGACGGTACCGGCTTCGGTGCTAACCCCATTTACTTGATAGCCAAGGAAACGATGGCCATCCCAGGTCAATTCTTCAAGGGTGACCTCTTGGTTATAGGAGATGGTCAAAGTGGTGTTTTGATAGGCGGCGCTGGCATAATCGAAGCTCACCGTGAAGGTTAGTTCTTGCCAAGCGGCCACATAGGTGAGATCGGTGCTGGTCCCGGCGTGAATGACGAGGTTATTGATATATGACCCGCTTCCGTTAAGTTGCCAACCCAGGAATTCATAGCCTTCCCTAGTGGGGCTAGGGATGGTTCTGGAGGCGTCGCTAGGCCGGATCACGCTTTCGTAAGCGAAAGCTTCACCACCGGCGAAGTCTAGACGCAAGGTATATGTCTTCTCGGACGAAGAGGTGTCCTTCGTAGTGGAACTAGATTTGGTGGATTCCTCGCTCTTGCTTTGAGAAGAAATGGATGGCTCGGGTTCGGCTCCACAAGAAGCCATGGCTAAAATAGACGAAACAGATAAGACAAGCAGATTCTTTTTCATGGTGATACCTCCAGAAATGGAAAAGAATGGGTCAGACATGAAAAGTTTATCATGCGTGCATATGGGCCGGTGCGCTAGCAATTAGCCGAAAAAGCGTCAAAAATGTATTGCTATAGGAAGCAATACCCACCACAAAAAAATGGAACAAAAGCGAAAGGGGTCGATTGGTTGGGACGCAAGAAAGCCGCCCTTTCGGATCGCCTTGTCGGGCTCCGCCTTCTTTCTAATGGGGCTCTAATTTCAAGGTAATCGATTTTTCTCAAACCCTATACTTAATGATGTTCTATTTACGATTCACAAGAGCCTTAAATAACGAGGACGCGGATTCTAAATCCATATAGTTGGAGGCATCGCTTTCTTTTTCGACGATCTTCCTAACCGCAACCTCGGGATGAAACTGCACACCCACGCAGAAAGAAAGTTCTTTCCTTTCCACCGCTTCGATGATCTTAACCCCATCGGTGACATTTTCCGCGGTAACGGATAAAGGAGTACCGTCAACCGACAAAACGCCTTGGTGATGCCAAGAGGGCACTTTGTGTAAAGTGGTCGCGTTCATCACTTTATAAAGCAAAGAGGACTTATCGGTTATTTCCACGTCATGGGAAGCGAAGACCTTTTTCTCGCTGTCGCGGTGGGTATCCCTATCATCTTTTCCTAAAGAAGCAAAATAAGTCGGAATGTCATTAATCATAGTTGCCCCGGATACGACAGAAAGCATCTGCATACCCCGACATATGGCTAACATCGGAATATCCTTATCTAAACAATAAGACATCAATAGATAATCTGATACATCCCGTTCCGCGGAATATTCGGTGTCATCTTCTATGCCATGCCACTGCCCTTCTTCTTTCCATAAGGTTGGGCAGATATCCGAACCACCGGGAAAGATAACGCAATTAACGTCCTTAGCGACTTCGGTCACGTTAGAATGTTTCCATCTATTGTCTTTGACTTGTTTGGCTAAGCTAGATAAAAGGATGCCATGTTCATCGACGGCATCGGCTAACACATTGTCCTCGCTATAAGAAAAATCAGAAGAACGGACCATATCCAGAACCACGGGTTTATAACCAATGGCCTCAATCGTCTTAAGGGTGGACTTAAAGCTATAACTATCCTGCTTATTGCTCCAGGCTACATATATGGTCTTTGGGGAAGGAGATGGCCCACAAGAAGAAGCTAAGCTTGCCCCGAGTAAGGGAAGAATCATTGGGTGGAGTTTTTTCATGATCCCAATTATAAACTGATTGGCCTTATCTACGCTAACAAAGCAAAGAAAAAGCGGCAAGCCCTAAAGCCTACCGCCATCTGCCTTATTATTTACCAATCAACGGCTCCATTCATGGCCGCATTTGGAACATTTGAAAATATTTACTCGTTCCGTGCCACCCTGCCCAAGGTAAGTCCTGGTGGTAATTTTGGTCGCACCGCATTTCGGGCACTTTCTGGGTTCGTCCGATCCACTGCCGCAGCCCCCGTTGATACCCTCGAGTTGTTCTTCAGTAAGTTCAATGCCTTCTTCTTTGGCTAAGGCCAATAACTCTTCCTGGTTTTTGCATCCCTTAACCCTGGCGATTTGGGCCTCGGTTAATCCTTTTAATAGGTCTTGTCTCATGCTAGTAGCCTCCTGATTGACCATATATTAAACCCCCGTTAGCCACAGATGTGCCACAAATAAGAAAAGCCGCCCGAAGGCAGCTAATCTAGATTGAATTTCTTAATCGTCTCGGTTTTCTAAAAACAGCGCCCAAATAACCTTCTTAGGTTTTTTACGGCGTTATGAAAGCACGGGGTATTTGAAGCAACCCGCGCCCCATAATCCTGGGGCTTCCTTATCCTAAAAACATCAACGAAAAGGCGATGACAAACTGGGCCACATAATAGAAGACTGAATAAGTCGCCATGTAAGCCTTTGAACGTTTTCCCTCTTTGAAATAGGCGCCCGTTAACATGAAGTCGCTGGCGATGAAATTTAAGGCCCCGACAAAGAACATCACAAGGTTAACGATGGAAAAACCATGCAGGACATTCATATAAAGCGAGGTAGATACCATCGAGGTAAGGCAGAATAGGTAAAATAAGCCAAAGGGCAATAGTTTGCCAAAATTAATGCCGACCTTACGCGAAACGACCATGTATAAAGAGGAGATGACGACCGCGGTAAGGAAAGGCAGGACGATAAACCAAGGATTCTCGGGCACGTAGTAGCCGACGAATAAGGCAATCACATAAAAGATATGGCCGAAGGCAAAAGCAAACATCCCCGCCAAGATCCAGATGTTTTTAGTCTTTGTGACGATATATTTAAAACCGAGTAACAAGTCCCCGAGCATCCCAAAGAATAAGCCTAGGATAAGAAGCACCTTAAACGGGGTTGAACCGGGGGTGATGACCGCGCAATAGATGCCCAAAGCGACGAAGAACAAAGAGGCTACCGTCTTAAAGACGATGGTCTTTGCAGAATAATTAATGACCTTACTGGCAATGAAAACAAGCGAGGTTAATGCCCCTAAGCAAAGCAAGATGATGGCTACTGTCATACATCTATATTATATAGGGCTTGATACAAACTACACCAAAAGTAAAATCGAGGAAGGTTAGTCTTCCTCCGCTTTTTCCAACTTGGTCTAAACTAGATTCATTAACGTGGATAGGAATCCGGGGTATGGGCCTCGACATAACTACACCACTGGCAGACGTGTTTCTTAAATTCGTGCTCATGGCCATCGGGGCAGCAAACACAGAAGTTATCATAGTTGCTTTACCTCCCAGTGACCATATTTCTTTCCGCCTATGCGCTCCAGTTTCCCGTCTTTTCTTAAGGCGGCAATAATGCTTTTAATCGTCCTTAACGAAA
>CAMOQM010000110.1 GCA_946622925.1 uncultured Caryophanales bacterium
GGACGGTTAACGCCTTTAAAGACCGCTTTGGATTCTTCTTCGGTAAAGGCTTGGCCGCAATATTCGCAAACGTATTCGCCGGACTTATTTTCTTGATTCTGCGCGGCGCCGCAGGCAGGACATTTAAGTTTCATAGAGAAAGATTAATCCCTAATTAGCAAAAGAAAAACGTCTAACCCCCATTTTTGGCGCCTTTTTGGCAGTAAAAAGCCCTTCACTAAGGAAGGGCTAGGAAGAATTAAGATTACTAGCTTATTCGGCTTTGGCTTTGGTGGCTTCTTCCTTCTCATCGATGATCGGGTCGATCTTATTGATATAGACCGCGGCGCTGATTAGCGAGGAGATGGCAAATCCAGCCACTGCCCCGATGGCGGCGAAGATGACGTTGGAGATATGGCCTTCTTCGTTAATGATAGTCGGGCTGAAGTAGGTAACGGAGTTACGCCTGGTCGAATAGAGATATTGATAGGCGTTTTGGGTTTCTTCAATTAAGCCACCGGCTTTGGTAAGTTTTTCCTTTTGGAGGGCGATATTGGCCTTAAAGGCGGTATTGCCAGCTTTCCAAGCCAGGGTCTCTTGGGTGGGGTTGCCTCCTTTTAAATCCTCTAGACGGCCTTGAGAACCTTTGGTTCCGCTCAAGACAATGGTGTCGACGTTTGCAACGGTAGGATCAGCCTTGAAATCGGCGGTGGCGTAACCCATGTTATCAAAGATACTCATATAGTCAAGACGCCTAAGGGCGATATCGGCCAATTCCCTTTCATAGCCGGCGATTAAGGCGGCATAATCGGAATCGGTCATGATATACCCGGCCCCAACGGAAGCCTTTAAATTGTCAACGAATTCACGTTTAACTTTTTCCGATTCGCAATCGCGACGCAAGGTCTCTTTGTAACCTTCAGCATTTTGGGTGAGGTTAGCAATGGCTCCATCGATATCGTTTTCGTTGTAGTTATACCATTTATTGACATTAATTGAATCGGACATGAAGGAAATGACGTCACGGCCATTGTCATAGAAGGCGTAGTTGTAGTCGCTACGCAAATCGGCGAGGGTACGACCGGTTTCATCGATGATGCCGGTAGAACCGAAGGTATCGATCAATCCGTCGATTTCGGAGGAAACGCTACTGCGTTGGGTGTTGATTAAGCTAAGTTGGGTCTCAAATGACAAATCAGCCATAATGGCCGGGAAGGCATTGGTGATACGGTGGGCCTTAACCGCGGCTTGGGCTTTGACATTGGCGGATTCGGCAATCGCGGTGAAGAAGGAACGGGCGACGGCCTTAGAGGGGAAGAATTTGGTGTTGGCCTTGATGGTGAACCTGTTGGGGGTGGTGAAGGTGGTCGTTCCGTCTTTGGTATAGTTTTCGATTTCAACCTTTAACGAACCGGCGATATCATCGACCTTTAAATTCTTGAAAGCCTCATCGGAAGCGATGACTTCGGCGATATTCTTGGTAGTGACTAAGTTGGTGTAGTTGAAATAATCGCCATCGACATAGGTACCACCACCGATGTTATTGGAGGTGATGGCCACGTTTTCGTAGGAGAATTGGGCAGAATATGAATCACGCATCGGATTGACGGCAAAGCGTCCGACTAAATAGCCAGCCACGCCCATTAAGACGGTGGAACCGATGATCCACCACTTACCGAAAAGGACGCCTTTAAGGTAACGGCGGATGGTCCATCTTCTGGGTCCAACATATTCGTCGCCATTAGGAGAGGCGAGGTATACGACATTAGGATTTGGGTTTTGTTCGCTCATAGAAAAACTCCTTGCGTAGCCAAATAATAAACTTTACGGAAACAAATTGCGATATTTATCGCATATATGAGCGGTGATCCTCGTCAAAGAATGTCTTTGTTAGAAACTATTTAAGTAAGGTTCTTTGGCCGCCATCCCCTAAATTTGATATCCCCTCTCCTTAAGAAAATCTAATAACAACCCTAGATTAGTGTTGCTTTTCATCGCCGCTAAATCCCTAAGATAATTTGACTTAGGATAAGCCAGGCATTTTTGGATTTGATCCGGCTTATGCTCGCTCTTTTTAATGGGGTAGCCAGCTAAGAATGAAACATTATCTAAATCCGGTTCGAAAAAGATGGCCACGGCATAAGGAGCAACCCAAAGGTTCTCAAATAGTTTACCTTGCTTATAAAGATTCCAGGTCTTTGTATCCGCGGCATCTTTGTCCATGAGGAAAAAGATCTTATGAGAGGATAGGAAAGAGACGATTTCACTTTTGCTTAATCCATAAGCTTTGCAGAAAGCGTTTTGGTCACGCATCCCCGGTATTTTAGTTAGTTGAGTAGGCAAATTTTGGACTTCCAAAGACGTCCGACCCGAATTATTGCTAAAGCCACGAATGCCAGTCCTAAGTTTGGATCTCAGATACTCGGCGATCCTAAGCTCACACATACCATGGCAGACTATGGAACAGGGTGGAAATAATAATTTCCTATTCAACCGCCTTACCTCCCTTTTCTCTTTGCTTGTTCATTTTCTCATCCATCATCTCCTTGATTATTCTCATGGAAGGGACATTGGGGAAAGGGGCCCCGCCGTATAAACCGTCTAGGTAACGTTTTACGACATCGGTCTTTTCTTGGACTTTCCTTCCAAAATCATCAAGGGAATAGAAGGTTGTATCGCGATTAGATTCCGCATTAAGGAAATAAATGCATCCCTTCGGCAATTTTTTCATCAGCAAAGTGTTATGGGTGGTAAATATCAGCTGACCCATCTCGTTTCCGATGGTAGAAGAAAGGATATTGGCGATGACTAAATCATGGATACCATTATCGACTTCATCTATGATTGTCGTCCGTCCAAGGAAGGCATTATAAAGGGCAAAAAACAAAGAAACCAACCTCTGGGTTCCGGAAGATAAGCGATTACGCGGAATCGAAATGGTCATCCCGTCCTCACCTCGCTGGTTTAAATAAAGGCAATAACGTTCATCTTTATCGGTCATTGTCTTTTTGTATTCAATCGATTCCAAATCAAAGCAAAGGGAAGAAAAGAAAGTGGTAAGGCCCAGCTCGATGGCGGGTCGAATTACTTCATATTCATCGGATACCTTTTCGCCTTGGAGATCAAATAAATGCCCGTGTCCATAATGGATAACCATGGGACTAGGCCTGGACGTTTCCCCGGCCAAACTCACCGAAAGGGAAGAAAAGAAGGAAATGATCGAAATCAAGGCCGGATTGAAGTTCTTCTTTTGATAGTCTAGGTTAGACGAGAAAACGAAATGAGACATTATCCCTAGCATTGAAGTTTGCCCGAATAAGCGGGAATGCTCTTCCTGAAGGTTAAGCCTAACCAAAGAAGTCAAAAAGACTTTGCTATTCAGGGTTAAGCACCCATCGCAAGCGTGAAAAATCACTTCTTTCCGATATTTTAAACGGAACGATAACGATTCTTCGATGCACTTTTGATCGGAAAAAACGACATGATAAATCCCATCTTTTTCCCCTAAGCGGAAAAAATATTCAAGTTCCATCGTTTCGCCTTCGGAACCAATGGTTTTGTTCTGCTCGATTACTTCGTGGCAATTGGTTATGGTTTTTTCTTTGGTCTGGTTAACCGTTGCGAATTCCTTATTCGAAAGGGTGGGCACCGGCTTAGAAAGTTCAACCCTAGATTCCACCATCAAAGCCAATTCCCGTAAAGTATCGAAAAGGCGGGCAAGGGAAGATTTACCCGCGCCATTTTGCCCATAGACGACGATAAGGTTTTTATTCTTCGCCGCCGTAACGGCAAAGGAAAAAGAAGCGCTTTTGAAACCCCGGAAATTCTTTACGTTAATTTTTGTGAATGAATTAAGCAT
>CAMOQM010000111.1 GCA_946622925.1 uncultured Caryophanales bacterium
CATTAATCGACGACGGCAATCTTACCAAAGACTATCAAAGGATTGACGAGGCCCTAGCGACCTCTTGCTGGGATGAGCTTTGCGATGTGATGAAGCCAAACTTCCCCTCCGCCCGGGGATTAGATGAAGATACCAAGCACCAAAGGGATTATCTAAAGAACAAATACATCGCCTCCACCAAAGATTTTCTCAAACATAAAAAAGACGAATATCTCCAGCCGATACTAAATAGCCGTAAATACGTCGATAAGGCGATGGCTATTGCCTATGAAGTCTATTCGAGGTTACAGACTTGGAAGAAAGAAAAAGGGGTTTATTCCTTCTCGGATATCGCCCTTTTGGCCAAGCAGATCGTTAACGGCAAATACGGGGAAGAAGTCAAACAAGGTTTTAAGTACGTCATGATCGATGAGTATCAGGACACCAACGACCTGCAAGAGGATTTCGTTACCGCCATGGGGGTGGATAACGTCTTCATGGTTGGGGATATCAAGCAATCCATATATGGTTTTAGGAACGCTAACCCCAAACTCTTCGCCCAGAAGTTTGCCGATTATGGCAAAGGGAAAGACGGAACCTTAATCACGCTTGATGATAACTTCCGCTCCCGCAGTCAGGTTTTGGATTCGATTAACGACGTCTTCTCTTCCATCATGAGTGAGGAAGTCGGGGGTATCGATTATAAAAATGGCCAGGCCCTAGCTTTCGGGAATAAAGGTTATGACCTAACCAAAGACGCCGCTCCCTATGGCTATGAAGTAATCGACTATGTCCGCCGCCAATATAAAAACGATGAGCATGTCGGAGTCCTTATGGGCCGCGATATCCTCCATAAAATCAAATCGCATTACCAAGTGGCCAATGGACAATCTACCCGGGATATCACATTTGGGGATTTTGCCATATTAACCAGAAATACTAAGGTTTTGCATACTTATGAGCGGGTTTTGCGGACTTTTAACATCCCCGTCGATATCGCCGCCGACCATAATGGTTTTGATGAAGACGTCATGGTCGCCCTTTCCATTTTGATCCAGTGGGTAGCGTTGGAACTTCAGGATGAACCAAATCTTAATCGCGTCAAACATTTTGAGGTTGCCTTGAAACGGTCTTTCTTGCTTAACCAGACCGACGAGGATATCCGGAAAGAGTTAGATGGTGGGGATGCTTCCTTAAGAGAAAGAGTGAGGAAATTCGCTTTTGAGCATAAAAACGATCCTTTGCCAGCCTTGGTAAAAGAAGCCACCGTCGAATTTGGCTTTACCAAGGCTTTGTTACGTTTAGGGCAAGTCAAAGATAATTTCGATTTGCTTTCCTATTTCCTTAAATTTGCTAGCCAGGCTTCAAGCTTAGGCATGGACCTGGATGAGTTTGCTCTCTTCCTAAAGAAGCGGGCCGAATTAAAAGTTAAATTCGATGTCTCGCCTTCTGCTTCGGGTGGTAACGCGGTCCAATTAATGACGATGCATAAATCCAAAGGGCTTGAATTCCCCTTTGTTTACTTCCCGCGTCTAAATAGCAAATTCAACAATAGCAATAGCGATGGCAAGGCCGGATTCTATGCTTCCATGGATTATGGGATCATCATCCCCGATTTAGATAATGGCGGGCCTAGCCTTTATAAAGAACTTAATAATCGGCAAAGCAAGAAAGACGCCCTTTCCGAAGAACTTAGGGTCCTTTACGTGGCTTTGACTCGGCCAAAAGAGTCTTATGCGGTCATGGTGCCCATTAACGAAGAAGGGGCAATGCCTAATCCGCCTAAAACCATTAGTTCAACCCAAAATCATCTCCAGTTCTTGCTTTGCACTTCCTTCTTTGAGGTTAACCACCGCGATGGCGAATCGCTTTCTTTTATCGAAACCTCCTCTAATGCCGCCATCACGAATAAGGAAATCGAATTTAAAACGCCTTTGCCAGAAATCGATAACAATGTCATTCCTACTAGTAAATCGGCGTGGGAACCTTCAGCTAGCGAAGGGGCATTACGTCATGGTTTGCGGTTACACCGTTACATGGAAGTAGTGGACCTATCTACCCATGATCTTTCCTTTATCTCTAATCATCACGATAAAGCAGTCATAGCTAAGGTTTTGTCTTTGCCTTTATTCTTAGATAACGGGAAGCGGACTGCTTACCGTGAATTCGAATTCGTGGATGAAGAGGGTAAAAATGGGCGTATCGACCTTTTCTTCGTTTATGAAGATAAAATCCAGGTCATCGACTATAAATCCGCCTCGACCGATAATCCCGAGTATATCGAACAGGTAAATAGATATTGCTCATTCCTAGAAGGAATATATGGGTTACCTTGCGAAGGTTATCTTCTTTCCCTCTCCGAAGCGCGGCTAAATAAGGTAAGATAAATATATGGAGCCAAAAGAAGCCTTCGTTAACTATCTAAGCACTTTAGGCGTCAGCCCCGATAAAGGCTACGATTTGCTTTATTCCGCTTTTAACGTGGCCATGGAAGGTTCAAGCCAATTCAAAAAGAATTCGCCTTTATCTTCATTTGGCATAAATCCGATTGAGGTTTGTTTATATCTAGTCAACGAACACCTTTTCTATATGGCTTGCCATCCGGATAGGACCTTAAAGGATCTAGAAGAAGACGAAAACTATATTTCCTTCTTGGCGTCGGTGGCTTTGGATAAATATTACACCAACGAACATCTAGCCTATCATTCGGAAAACCTAACCAGCCGTTTCGACGCCTCGATGTCGACTTTGGACTTATACCTTAATTTCGTTTTAGGGGTTTTATCCCGTTATGAAAAAGGCGATCCCCAACGGACCTTGATCGTCGATATCATGATTAAGGGATTCCAAATGGCCAAATGCGTCTCCTCTCTGTTAGAGGATGGCTTTGAAACCGAAGCCTTCTCGACTTGGCGGACGCTTCATGAAAACGAATGTATCCTTTCGGTTTTGGTCCGTAATGGCCCCGAATGCGTCGAAGCCTATCTTCGCCACATCAATTACGGTATTGCTTTTAGAGGTGGACTAGCCTCAAAAGAAGAAACCGATGCCGTCTTCGTCGATATCAAGAATCGGATGCATGAAGTTGGACTAAAATCCAAGGACATGAAACGGTTTATCGAATATGGCTGGCTTCTTGGGGTAAAAGACGTCATGTCCATCCCTGATTTTAAATTTAATTTCCGCGATGGAGTGGAAAGAGTCGCGGGACTAACCCATTATTCCAAAGTCTATGAGATGGCTTCGGAAATCGCCCATTCTTCGCCTATCCTTATTTATTCGCGTAAGAACTATTTCCTCTTCATCACCTTATTGAATCTCTATGAATCGTTCTTTAGGCTAGAGAAGTTCTTCACTTCCTTATATCTAGCTACCGCCAAGGAAGAAGAAAAGGCCGCCTATTCAAGGATGAGGCAGCTTTATTATGGCGAGCTAGTGGCCGCCTATACGATGGAAAAGAAACGTTTCTCGAATTGGACTGAGAACAACAAAAAAGGCAAATAAAAACTCCGGCCGGTTGGTCGGAGTCCTTTTAATCATACATCCGCGTAGCAGGAGCCACCGATGAATTCCCGCATAAGCGAATTGGAGGGGACCCAGGTTTCTTCCATCGGGGCGAAATGCTTAAGCATTTTCATTAAGCGTTCGGCGGTAGGATAGCAGGGGGATTCAAGGGGGATCTTTTTTAGCAAGGGCATAGCGATGTTGCGCATGATGGATAATTCGTAAGGAAGGATCGAGTTATAGACGTAATCGCTACCTTCTTGGGTATCGTAGATCCATTTGAATTCACCCGCGCGAACGCTAG